>CAWVTO010000136.1:0-5820 GCA_963932895.1 uncultured bacterium | reverse complement strand
TACTAGCTGCTGCATGTAAAGACGATGACAAGGAAATTATGATCAGTGTACCACAAGAGTTGTGCGATAGCCTTGACATACTGTATACACAAGATGTGGCTCCTTTATTGGAAGAAACAGGCTGTTCTGGTCCGTATTGTCATGGGAGTGGAGCAGGTGGTGTGAACCTAAGCGATTGGGCAAATACCAAGTCTGCTGCTGAAAGTCCAAAATTTTTGAAGGCAATAAAACACGAGCTAGGAGCGAGTCCAATGCCTAAGGGACGAGACAAACTCAACGATCAGCAGATAGAGACTATCGAGTGCTGGATTAAGAGCGGTAGCCGTGAGTAGTAATAAATACCTATTCATTTTAACTCAATTTTAAACGTGCGGTTATTTAATCGCAACTGTCATTTCTCTTTTTCCATTTGCACCTTGAGGGTGTTCTAGTTTGTATCCAGCTGCTTTTAGGTCACGCTTTAGTTGACCAGCGGCAGAGTACGTGGTAAGTACACCTCCTGGTTTTGTTGCGTTATACAGTTTTTGAAAAATAGCAGCACTCCATAGTTCTGGTTGTTTCTTTGGTGCAAAAGCATCAAAAAAGATACACTCGTATCGGTTGTCTTCCACTATTATATATTCCAGTTTTTGGGTGGTCTTGTGCAACGTAAAGTATTCAGATACCTTCTCTTTAGCTTCCCATTCTGCATGATGCAGTTTGTTGAATAGTTCGGGGTCATTGAGTAGCTCTCCATAGCCGATCTTCTCTACTAAGTCAAAGGGAACTTGAAAAGGCTCAAGGGTATGATAAAAAATACTGCGTTGTTTCTCTGATGCGTATTGAGCAGTTAGCATTCCGTTTAGTCCAGTCCCAAATCCAACCTCTAGTACGTGTATGTTGCCATGTGTACGGTCTAGTCCTTCTTGCAAAAAAACGTGCTGAGACTCAGATATTGCACCGTTTCTACTGTGATACGTTTCATCCATACTCGGTATATATAGGGTATATTCACCTGTTTTAGTCTCTTGCAACTCCATGGCTCAAAGGTATTTATTTTCACTGCAACAGGCTATTTTGTGTTAGTAAGAATAGGTTTCGGTGACGGGTCTTTTCGGTAACTGTGCGTATTTCTGCATAATTATTTTTCGATTAATATTGCACCTATCATGCAACCAAAATTATTATCGATAATAATACCAGTATACAACGAGGAAAAAACGATACACCTTATTCTCGACAAGATTCAAAAGGTAGAGCTAATAGGCGGTATGCAAAAAGAGATCGTAATGGTAGATGATCGCTCGTCTGACAACTCTTGGGAACGATTAGAACAGTATCAAGCAGATAATCCAGACACTAAGATTTCGCTCTACAAGCATGAGATAAATAAAGGCAAAGGTGCAGCGTTGCATACGGGTATAAAGGAAGCCGTTGGTGATTTGATAATCATACAGGATGCAGATCTTGAGTATGATCCGTTTGAGTACAACGAGTTGCTCAAGCCTATAGTAGACGGAGAAGCAGATGTAGTGTATGGTTCACGTTTTATGGGAGGTAAACCGCATAGAATTTTGTTCTTTTGGCACAGTATAGGAAATGGTATGCTTACATTAATGAGCAACGCGATGACTAACCTGAATCTGACCGATATGGAGACGTGTTACAAGCTTTTTAAAGCAGATATCATAAAGGGATTGGACCTAAAAGAAAATCGTTTTGGTTTTGAGCCAGAAGTAACGGCTAAAATATCGCGTATCCCCAAAATACGTATCTACGAAATAGGCATATCGTATTATGGTAGAACCTACGAAGACGGCAAAAAAATTGGCTGGAAAGACGGTGTGAGAGCTTTGTACTGTATACTGAAGTACAACCTTTGGGCTAAGAAATAGTCTGAAGTTACCTGTGTTGATTTGCTAATTGATTTTCACAATTATTCTCGCCTCTCTATCGTCTTTACTAAACGCTTATCTTTTAGACGATTTCCTTCTCTTTACGGGCATTTACAAATAAGACATTCCCAATATTATCATAACCCGTAAAGTTCTGGTAACCGTCATGCTTTACTTTCTCGTAGCGGAATCCTACTATCGTAAGGTCTGCATCTCGTGACCGTTCATTGATTACCTCTTTATTGGTTACTTCTTGAGATTTAGGTATGATTTCTATGTTATTGGCAGAAATAGGAAGTCTGCCTGTACTTATCATCTCCTGCATGGCTATGCGTTGCTCATCTACCTCATCTTCGGGTGTTAAACTAAATAATTTAATCTGTCCGCCCTTGCTCCAGTCTGGATGCCCAAGTATGATATAGGCAATGTATATCATCAAGTTCGCATTTTGGAAATCACTACTTGTAATCCAAAGGTGCATCTCATTATTGAAGCCAAAGTCTTTATCACTACTTGCTAGCACACAGATGTCATAGTCTACAGCTTTAGCTAGGCCTATGTGTTCTACTATCTCTTTACAACCATCTTCTTGGTGTTTGTTAAACTCAAAGAGAATCATGTTGTTCTCCTGCCCAGAAATACCGGGCAGTTGTAAAGCTTGAGATATACTCGCCATGTAGGTAGGGTTTACCAAGGTGTCTACAAAGACAGAGCTGTCAGATATCTGAGTCATTTTTACCAAACGCAGCTGATCTGCCTGTGCTTGTTTCATGCTTTCTGAACTGAGGTAGCCGTCCCTGTGGTGTATGTAGGTTCCAAAACCGATGCGATGACTTATCCATCGGAGTAAGTCAAAAGATGCAAAACGATCAAATGAATCTTTAGATATAGCTACTACAGATGGTCTCCAAGCATCATCCGCATTGGCTTTTCTCTTCTGCAAAAAGACTTGTATATTCCTACTTACTTGGAATATTACACCACTAAATATTGCTGCCATATCACCCTTCTTTTGGTAGAGACCAAGCACCAAATAAATGACTACCATGAGCACAATTGCGGTAATGGCATAGATGGTATTTATCTTAAACATCAGAGCAACGCACATCACTGCACCCAACAAAGATATGTACCACTTACTCTTGAATGAGGGTCTGTAACCCGGATTGGAAGCAAAGTTTTCGAAGAGTGATATCAGACATATAGAACCATAGGTTACCATAAAGAACATAGAGATAACCTCAGCAACGGCATTCACATCGCCCATGAGTACAAAGAAAAAAGCGATAACACATGTAACCAATGATGCGTTTACGGGTTCATTATTGCTTGATTTTACTTTGCCCAGCCACCTGTTTAGTCGAGGTATCGGAACTATTTTATCGAGCGATATAGCATTTAGGGTACGTGGAGCAACCATCACACTACCAAGAGCAGATGATATAGTCGCTGCGGCAAGTCCTATTGGGATAATAGGCCACCACACGGCAATATCTGCCATAATGAGTTGGTTGTCGATGTTTCCGAGGTCAGCACCGCTCGCACTATTGCCCAACTTGAAGGCAATAAAGATATAGATAACCATACCAATAGTGGTAGCTGCTAGTGTTCCCAAAGGAATGGATTTTTTAGGATCTTTTAGATCTCCAGAAAGTCCTACTCCAGCGGTCATTCCTGTAAATGCAGGAAAGACTATGGCAAAGACAAAGAAGAAGTCGTTTTTGTTCTCATTCCAATGAAAAGCATCTGGAGTAACAAAGCCTTCTACTGGTCCCCCAGCAAAAAACATGACCAATGACACCGCTAATATTGCTACTACTACATAGAGCAATGTCATACCACTGCTGGCACCTTTGGTAAGCATAAGCCATGAAAGAAGTAAAACGGATATAATGCCGATGACCGTTTTGTTGATAGCAAAGGGGAGGTGCTCGTTAATAAAAGGTAGGAGAGGTTCAAAGGCTTCTGTAAATGCAATGAGATAGAAGGCCACGGATATGGCTTGGGAGAGATAAAGTGCAATACCAATAGCCGCCCCAATGGTGAGCCCAAATGATCGTGAAATGATAAAATACTCGCCGCCACCCTCCACTTTTTGATTTGTGGCGATTTCTGCCAGAGCCATGGCGGTAGGTATGGTGACCATATGTCCCAATAGCACTATCCCTAGTGTTCCGTATACTCCCACCTGACCTACTGAGTAGCCAAAACGCAGGAACATGATTGCCCCAAGAATAGTGGATATCGCCGTTAAAAATACGGGGGCTATACCAAATTTGCCCTTAGGATTTAGTGAAGTAGATGCCATGTACAGTACGCTATATTGGAAACAAATGTGGTTAAAAAAATCATTGGTTTCTTAAAACGGCTGAATTCTTTTCTAAAAAGCTGCTCTTATTTTGACAAAAGAAGCAGCTAGTTTAATGCTTCCTTGTAGGTAGCCAAGCAAAGTTCGCGTGCAGCCTTGTGTTCAACTATTTCTTTTGGGTAAGCAGCTGTACCCCATTCGGGTACCCACCTTTTGATATAGATATGCTGTTTATCAAACTTTTCTATTTGCGTATATGGGTTGAAAATACGGAAGTATGGAGCAGCATCTACACCACTTCCTGCTGCCCACTGCCATCCACCGTTGTTGCTCGCTAGCTCAAAGTCCAATAATTTCTGTGCAAAATAGGCCTCTCCCCATCGCCAGTCTAGGAGCAGGTGCTTGGTAAGAAAACTGGCCACTACCATACGCACTCTATTGTGCATAAAGCCTGTAGCATTGAGTTCACGCATTCCTGCATCTATAAGACCATAGCCCGTTTTGCCTTCACACCAGGCATTGAAATGCTCTTCGTTTTGAGACCACCTGATGGCATCGTACTTTGGTCTAAAACTGTTGCCTACAACATGCGGGAAGTGGTGTAGTATTTGAATATAAAAATCTCTCCAAATTAATTCATTGAGCCATTTCTCGCTGGCACTTTTGCCTTTAGCTGTTTTGTTGCGTATGCTTACTGTACCAAACCTAAAGTGAACCGATAGGCGTGAAGTACCTTCTATGGCGGGGAAATTTCTCTTCTCCTCGTAGTTTTTTATTTTTCCGAGTGTAGTCGTTTTGCCTGGGAAGTTAATTTTACTTTTGGTAAAACCCATTGCTTCGAGTGATATGATGTCCTCCGCTGCTATTTTATTGAAGTGGTTAAAATACTTCTCCGTTTGGTAGGGTTCTAGGTGATCTGCTGTAAGTGCTGCCTTCCACTTTCTACTATAGGGCGTGTATACTACGTATGGAGTTCCATCATCCTTGAGTATTTCGTCCGTCTCAAAGATAACGTGGTCCTTGTAGGTATGGAATGTTGCATTTTTGGTATGCAGAAAATCCTTTATTCCCTCATCTCTTTTGACTGCGTATGGCTCATAGTCTTTGTTGGCGTATACACCAATAGGTTCATGTTCCTTTACTATTTGTGGCCATAGCTCTGTAGGGTTTCCATAGTATACTTGTAAACCACTTCCTAGTTCTTTTAACTCTCGGTGCATAGCACACAGTTCTGTGTGTATGAACGAGACTCGAGCATCATCTTTTTCTTCCAGTTTATCCAGAATCTCTGTATCGAATATAAAGATACATTGTACGTTATTTCCACTTTTTAATGCGTGGTATAAAGCAGCATTGTCTGCTAGCCTTAAGTCTCTTCTAAACCAGTGTAATACTGTACTCATAATGCTTTTAGTGCTTCTTTAAGGTTAATATATTTATGCATACTCAATCTTTTGAGCTTGGGTGAAGTTACTCTGTAGCTGTTGAGCAACGTGGCAGATGCCTCTCCCAAAATTAGCTTGAGCATAAAGCCGGGTACATTAGGCAAAAAAGCCATAGCTCCTTCGTTTTGTGCTATCTTACTCACAAAATCATTCATCTGAAAAGGCTCTGTACCCACAGGATTGTATACTCCTG
>CAWVTO010000135.1:0-5937 GCA_963932895.1 uncultured bacterium | reverse complement strand
TATGCTGTAAAAGTAGTGGGAGAGAGTGACCAACGTTGTAAAGACAGTGTCCAGCTATTAAGCGGTATTAGAGTGTTTAATAATCCAGTAGCAGACTTCTCTTTTTCACCTAAAGAACCCAGTACACTCACAGATTTTGTCATATTTAAAGACAGCTCAAAAGGAAATAGTATTGACTGCGAGTGGGAGATAAGTGATGGTGCGGTATATGGTGACCCTGTAGCCTCTCATAATTTCAGTGATTCCGGCTCTTATTTAATAACGCTGAATATTGTAGATGGTAATGGCTGTGAGCACGACACCACAAAACGTATATATGTTAACGCTGATTTATATGTGTACACACCAAATTCTTTTACTCCAAACGGTGATGGACTAAACGACCTTTTTGGCTTAGCAGGTGTTACCGCTGGGGTAAGCCAGATGCAAATGGAAATCTACAATAGGTGGGGAGAACGCCTATTTGAAAGCTCAGATGTAAATAACAGATGGAATGGTACATACAAAGGTGCACCTGTACAACAAGGTGTGTATGTCTACAAAGTGAGATTCACTAATCCGAAGCAAACAAGATGGTTCTTCTTGAGTGGTGAAATACATCTCTTAAGAGAATAAAATCCGGTTCAAGTCTTAATGAGACGAAAACGAAGATTGTTTGTCGAGTTTTAATCTCTTATTCGTTAAGATGGACATACCATTGAACATTATTTAATGAAGAAAGTACTAACTATTTTAGCAGCCATGTTGCTTTTTGCTTGTAATACAAATGATGGTAAAGCCATCCCTGATTTTAGTTTCACCACCTTTGATGGTGAACAGATAACGCAAGAGTCATTGAGAGGTGGAGCTACTGTAGTTTGTGTATGGGCCACATGGTGTGGAGACTGTATACGTGAAATACCTGAGCTCAATGATTTGGTAGAAAAGTATAAGGACAATAAAGCGGTTAATTTTATAGCTTTGAGCGACGAAGATGAAGCAATGGTAAGCAAGTCATTGAAACGGTTTCCTTTCAATTTTCAGCATGTAGTAAATGCTAAAGCGTATAGTGATCAGTTGAAAACAGGACTAACAAAACACTTTCCGCAAGTATTGGTCATAGATAAGGATCTAAAGGTTGTATATGACGTTACCGAAAACAAAGACAAGATTTTTGGTGTTTTAGATGGACATATACAAAAGATACTAAAACAATAAAACTTGACTGAAATACACAATACGGTACGGTGTACCGTAGACAACAACAGCACCCTTTTTTGCACGAGTATAAATCAAGTAAGCAGTGATTGGGATAAAATTGTAGGAGATAGAAATGTCTATCTCACAAGCCAATATCTACGAACGTTAGAGGAAGGGTTGAAACATACCAAGTTCCACTACATTCAATTTTTCTCTACAGACAATGTCCTCGTGGGAATAGCCTATTGTCAAATTATCCCGATTACATCAAATGAGATAAATGTGAAAGCCCTTTCTGAACGAATGGGAGGAATGCTACCAAAAAGTATAATTAAGTCCATAGATATGAAGATATTGATCTGTGGAAATGCTTTTGCTACTGGAGAGAATGGTTTTCTTTTCGCTCCTGATGTGGATAGAGATACTATATGTAGTCTTGTATACAAAGCCTTAGATGAAGTACACTCACGCGAGAAAAAAGAAGGAAATAAAATAGCTGTAACGCTGATTAAAGAGTTTTGGCCAGAATCATTTGATACGTCTGACCAGTTTAAAGAAAGTGGATTTAGTGAGGTAGACATAGATGTGAATATGATTTTAAGGCTTGATGAGTCTTGGAAATCATTTGAAGGCTACTTGTCTGCAATGAATTCTAAATTTAGAACAAAAGCCATGCAGGTGCTTCGTAAGTCAGCGTCATTAGACATTGTAGATTTTGATGGTTCTCCAGACAAACAACGAATAGAACAGGTAGATGAGTTGTATAATACCATTGTAGATAGAGCGAATTTTAGCTTTGGTAGGCTAAATGCTAGTACATTATTTGCCATGAAAAAAGCGTTGGGAGATGATTTCTTCTTTAGGGGATATTATTTAGAGAGTAAGCTCATTGGTTTTAGCACTGCGACTATGTTCAATGATGTTTTTGATGGCAATTTTATTGGATTAGACTACGACTATAATCAAGACTATGCAGTGTATCAAAGAATGCTGTATGATTTCGTGAAACAAGGAATAAATAGCGGTATACAGTACGTAAAAATAGGAAGAACTGCCGAGGAAATCAAAAGTGGAGTAGGGGCTCAGCCTGTAGAGATGAAGTTTTATGCGAAGCACCGTAATAAGGTGACGAATGCACTGCTAAGACCGTTTATTCAGAACTTAAAACCGAGTAAATTTGATCAAAGAAGGCCTTTTAAGGCGGAATACTATAACGTATAAATGGATTCACTTACACAAATTGTATTAGGAGCAGCCGTAGGAGAAGTAGTACTTGGCAGAAAGGTTGGTAACAAAGCTATGTTGTGGGGTGCTATAGCTGGTACAATACCTGATTTAGATGTGTATCAATCACTTTTCTTTGACTCGCTCACTGCAAATGAATTGCATAGGGGATTCTCACACAGTATTTTTTTTAGCATAGTTTTCGCACCCATATTGGCTTGGATACTGGTCAGGAAAGAGAAGATTCTTCTCGCCGTCTTGGTTGGTATTATCCTTGCTTATCCTGCTATCAGTACAGGTAGTCCAGTCATTATTGGGGTGTTATCTGCAGCGTATTTGTTATGCCTATTTTTTATTATAAAAAATACATATGATAGGAACAGAGCAACAAAGTGGGAGTGGACCCAACTTTTTTTTTGGAGTCTTATAACACATCCTTTACTCGACTGCCACACCACTTGGGGAACACAACTTCTTTGGCCGCTGCCCTATAAATTGGCATGGAATAACATCTTTGTAATTGATCCTTTATATACCGCACCGTTTCTACTATTTGTAGTAGTAGCCATGTGCTACAATAGAGAATCTCGTACCCGAAAAATACTCAATTGGACAGGCATAGCTATAAGTAGCCTCTATATGCTATGGTCCCTTGGAGCAAAATGGTATACATACGGAGTATTCGAAGAAAGTCTTGCAGCAAAAGGAATAGAATACACTAGACTTACTACGGTACCTACACCCATGAATACATTCTTGTGGAGTGCTACAGCAGATGGAGATACCGTGCTTTACTCTGGGCTATACTCCATATTTGATTCCGATAAATCAGTTGATTTTAAGGTCATTAAGAACAATCACGAGCTAGTAGAAAAGTATAGTGACGAAGAAGTATTGAGTAGATTAATGCTTATTTCTAAAGAGTGGTACGTAATCAATAATGACAATCCAGATACATTGGTATACAGTGACGCTAGATTTGGTCCCATGTATGTGGGGTCTAAGCCGACCTATACGTTTGGATATAAGCTGATAAGATCGGATGAAGGAATATTGGAAGTAGAAGAAAAACGCCCCAAAGCAGATAGTGTGTTCATGGGTGAAATTCTCAACACACTTTGGAACCGCGTATGGGGTAAATAAAAAAAACGGAATAATAGTTTCTGTGTGGCAGTACTATACTACTTAAGTTATTGCCATCATTATAAGCCGTATAGCAAACCCCACAAGTACAAAACCAATGATCTGATACGCCTTTTTTAGGTATACAGGTTTCAGATAGGGTCTGATACGGTGAGCTAAAAACGACTTAACAATGTCAGTTACAAATATGCCAACTAGGATGAAAGCTAAAAATAGAATGAGTTCATTTCCGCTGTAACTGTTTTTCCCAATGGTGATATACCCAATCCATACGATAAAAACAAAGGGGTTGACTCCATTGACTAAGAAACCTTGAATGACATAGCCCAGGTTTCCCTTTTGGTTAGTTTCGGTGTTTTTAGCCATATTTGAAGATGGCCGAAATACAAAACGAATACCCATAAATAGTAAAATGGAAGCTCCAATTAGTTTGACTATAGGTTCTGTTTTAATAGATTCTAGAATAGAAGCTGTTGCCAAAAAACAGATGCATATTACAATGATGTCACTGGCTATTATACCCAAGGCAGTGGCAATACCAGCATTTCTGCCAAATTGTATGGCATTTTTAAGTAGTGTGAAAAATACTGGACCTAGAAGAAATGCAGTTAGTAAGCCAAGGATTAGCCCTTCTAAAATTGCCATAAAGCGTCAAATTTAAACCAAAATAGCACATTGAATGAGCGTTGTGGTAATTTTATATGTTTTTGAGATTAACTAAAAGGTGAATTCTTCTAGAGGAATTATTTTACGGTTCTTATATGGAGAATTATAAATATTTTTTGTCTACGTAAAATGTTCCAAAAGGTATAACCGAGGCAATTAAAACAATAATAAATGGAAGTGTATTCCATTTTAATTTTTGGCGAACGACGATAGCCAAGAAAATATAGACGATAAATAGTACGCCGTGTGGCATTCCGACGGCTTTTACGATACTAGGATCATCTGCAATGTACTTCATAGGAACACCAATGAAAAGGAGTACTAAGTATGATATGCCTTCTAGGTAACTGATTATTTTGAATGCGTTGACTTGAGTTAGAATTTTTGACTTTATCATGGTACAAATTTAGGTTAATAGTATGTATAATCAATCTGCGTTCAATCCGCCTATAATTTATATTATGTTAACTAAAGGATTCAAAAGAAAAGGAAGTACCGTTAAGACTCCCTTTCTCTTGTTGTTATTTGTTTGCTTCTACAAATGCTTTCATCTCAGCATACTTATCCATTTTCTCTAGACGAGCGTAGATTTTCTTCATTGTACCAGCAAGGTCTACTTTTTCATTTATAGGCATATCATCGTTTCCTTCGAAAACAGTTTCAAATTCTACGATGGCTTTTACATACCACTGGTTTATTTCTACCTCTTTAGCTTGAATTATACTTGGTTTATACTCACCATCAAGTTCCTCAACAATTGCACCAATTTTATTCAAGTATAATGCTCCTCTGTTATAATATGCATCATAATATTCAGGATCTAATTCTATGCATTTCGCATAGTCTGCTAGAGCTTTGTCAGTATCACCAAAACGCTCGAAAGCATCTCCTCTAGCCTGGTAGTATAAGGTGTTTGTAGGGTCGGTCTCAATGGCTATGTTCAGCTTTTCTATCAACTCCTTGCTTCTCCCTAGTCTCAGGTAGGTATTCAATTCTAGGTTAGTAAGGTCCGCATTCCCTTCGTTCATCTCCTTACCTTCTGTAATAGTAACTAATGCTGTTGTCGTATCACCCATTTTCATCTGTAAATTAGCCAGATTTGTGTAGATAGCTGGATCTGAGCTTCCCTTATTTATCAAGTTACTTAGAGCTTTTATTGCTTTTTCATCTTCGCCATTGTTCATAGCACTATAAGCCATCATTTGCTCCAATACTTCAGCGGTTAAGTTATTGCGTTTAAGTTGGTTATCCGTATCGTACTTCATAAGCGGTAGTGCTTTTCCAAATGAAGTATATGCTGTAGCATAGTCTTTCACATTATAGGCTACATAACCTATATTATAATAGCCAACAGCTACATTGAGTAGATTTCCTTCTGCGAGTTCGGTTACCTTATTTTTAGTATCCGTTTTTATAGCATTGGTAAACCCTTCCAGTGCTAAGTCCATAGCGTTAGGATACTTTTCACTTAGCTCATTTTCCATGTTAGCCACCTTCAAGAAAGTAAGCCCTCTGTAGTACCACATTTTAGGGTCATTGGCCGTTTTTGGATGCACGGCGGTCTCTTCTGCCCACTTCACTAGGTCATCAAAATTTCTGTCACCATCTGGTTTTGTAGGATCTAATTCCATTTTCATGGATTCCACACTAAACTTCTGAGCCATTGTGCTTATCCCCGAAAACAGAGCTATTAGTACGAGTACATAACTGAATTTAATCTTCATT
>CAWVTO010000134.1:0-5945 GCA_963932895.1 uncultured bacterium | reverse complement strand
AACCTCTGCCGTATTGTGTTTTCTTAAAACTTGGTTTTAACTGACTTTCTACTACTCTCTTGGCATATATATCGGGCAACGCACCTTCGGCTCCCCGCCCTACTTGAATAAAAACCTTCCTATCCTGTATGGCTGCGTATATAAGTACTCCGTTATCCTTTCCTTGGCCACCTAAGCCCCAAGCCTCTGCCAGTCTGTAGCTATAGTCAAACACATCGTCCCCGTCTAAGGTATTCTCCGTTACGATGACTATTTCTGTAGATGTACTATCGTAGTATGACTTTAATTTTCGGAGTAGAAAAAGTTCTTGGTCAGCATCTAGCACATTAGCATAGTCTTGTACCCAACGTCTACCTGTAGGTACAGGCGGCACTTTTTTAGCCCACGCAGACCCTGTAGCGAGCAGTAGAAGTAATACGATCCCCTTTCTAACCATAACTTATTTCGTTTGGCAATTCATTTTCATCATCACTTTCATACGGAAAAAAGGCCTTAAGTTGATGCCCAACTTCTTCTATTCCTTCGCACACACCAGCCACCAGTTCTCCCTCAGCAAATCGTGACTTCATCTTGTCCTTGGTAGTATCCCAAAAACCTACAGGCACACGTGTATTGATGCCTACATCTCCCACTATGGCAAATTTCTTTTCCTTCATTGCTACATAAATGAGCACACCATTTCGCCCTTTGGTCTCATTCATCTTGAGGTGACCAAAGAGGTTTTTAGCTTTAAAAAGAGGATCGGTTTTGCACCATTTGTCTATGTGTACCCGTATCTCTCCTGATGTGTTGAGCTCTGCTGCTGCAATAGCCTCTAGTACTTGCCTCTCTTGGTTGGGATTAAGAGGTTCCCATTTCCATATACTCATTAGAATAGTGTAGCGTGCACCTTAAAATTTTACTTTTGGAGCTTTTTCACTACCTGAGTCCGCATCAAAATAATCACGTTTCTCCTTGTCTCCAGCAAACCAGCTTCCGGGTATTTTCTGGATGTATGAGTTATACCCCTTAACACTCCCATTGTACTTTGTCCTAGCTGTATTTATCCTATTTTCTATCCCTTCTAACTGAGCTTGAAAATCTCTAAAAGCGTCCGTAGCTTTAAGCTCTGGGTAATTTTCTACTGAGATATTAAACATCATTCTAGCTTGACTCTGTAGTTGTTTTTGGGCAGCATAAAACGTAGCCAAAGCATCTTTATCTCCTAGCATAGCCTCTGTAGGCTCTTGTATTCCTGCACGTGATTTAGCTATCGATACAAACGTCTCATTTTCAAACTCAGCAGCTCCTTTTACCGTATTTACAAGGTTGTCTACTAAGTCTAGTCTTCTCTGGTAAGATGACTCTACATTAGCCCACGCCTCATTCACAGACTCTTCTTTATCCACTATCGTATTGGGTGGCCAGCAAGAAGATAACAACACCGTAATGCTCAATAGAGCCAATAGATTCAATACGTTTCTCATTTTTTGTTTCTTAAAATTCTTGTGCACAAATGTACCTTTTGATAGCAAAAAAATAACATTGAATCTATGTTCTCCGCCATTTATTGGTTTAATTTTGTCAAAAGTGAAGGCTAAACAACTGGACTATATCAATATCGGATTGATGATTCTCTCATTTATCTTTGCTGTGAAATTGCCTTTTCATGTTTTCTTGCTTTCATACGCCATCTTAGGACCACTGCACTACCTTACAGAAATCGGCTGGTTGGACAACAAAAATTACTTTACCACCAATAAAAAAGATGCATGGATTCTCGTACTCCTCTGTGCTATGCTCACCTTTGGCTTTGCATATCATCAGTTTGGCAACTTTAGTACCACTGCAGGTTGGAATGAATTGATACAAAATTCTTGGTTTAAACCTATCTCCGACTTCTTACTCCAATACGAGCGTAGCTTCATATTCATGGCATTCTATACTGCTATGCTCATGACTTTTGTGAAGAGAACAGAGCTACGATACCCTTTAATGGCAGTAGGCCTAATTGCCGCATATTTTCTTAATGGTATTAATGCCTATACGATGATAATCGGCGTAATGTTACCTACCGTAATACACGTATATGTTTTCACCGGAGCGTTCATCCTATACGGTGCACTAAAAAGCAAAAGTGTCTCTGGCTATATTAGTCTGATGGTCTTTTTGACTATACTGTTTTTCATCGTGTACCAACGACCAAAGGCCGCAGACTACACACTCACTGGCTACTGGCTCGATGCTATGCGTAGCAGCAAATTTGTAGAGCTCAATGGTGCCATTGCCACCTTCTTAGGATGGAGCAAGCCTGGCAACTACATTACCTCACAAGGCATGCTATCTACCGTGGCAATTAAAATGCAAATCTTCATTGCCTTTGCATATACCTATCACTACCTCAACTGGTTTAGCAAAACCAAAGTAATAAACTGGCACAAAGTTTCTAAGGTAAAACTCCTTACGGCGGGTCTTATATGGATAGCCTCTATTGGCTTGTATATTTACGATTATAAACTAGGATTGGCTGCATTATTTTTCCTGAGTGTTTTGCATGTTTTCTTAGAGTTTCCGCTCAATCATCTCACCTTTGTGGGCATATACAACGAAATCAAAAACAGAATTCGACCTACAAAATGAGACTACTCTCTTCCATACTAACTCTATGTGTAGTATCCACCGTTTGGGCACAGTTCACCGAAGATTTTAGTGATGGGGATTTCACAATAAATCCGACATGGAGTGGTGATGTTGCAAAATTCACCATAGAAAACGAAGAGTTAAGGAGCAACTCAAACGATGTTTCTGACCTATTCTACCTAAGTACAGCGAGTAGTGCTGCTCAAGGTGATTTGGAATGGAGATTTAGGGTCAACATGAAATTGAACACTTCTGGGGCCAACTATACAGATGTCTTCTTAATGGCTGATAAAGCTAATCTTTCGACCGTAACAACCGGTTATTTCCTTCGAATAGGCAATACCAAAGATGAAATTTCGCTCTACAAAATAGTGGCTGGCACAGAAACCCAACTCACGGATGGGAGCGATAACAAGACACACAATAAAAACATACGCATAAAGGTCACCAAAGGAGCATTTGGATCATGGGCTGTAAGTGCCGACTACTTGGGCGGAGAGGCTTACGAGCTAGAAGGTACTGCAATAGATAACGATGTGACATCTAATGCATACTTTGGCTTTCTAATAAAGCAGAGCACGACCAGTTTTCATCTCAAGCATTATTTTGACGATATATATGTAGGTAATCTGATTGTAGACACCCAAAAACCTGCCATCCTCACTACTATAGCCACCAATAAAAACACTATATCCCTCTCCGCAAATGAAGCGGTAAACACATTGGGCACGGTTTTCTCGCTAAACAAAGGATACGGCTCGCCAGACAATGTGGTTGAAAATAGGAATGAGATTACACTAAGCTATACAAACAACTTAGTGAATGACAATTACGAACTAACTATAAAACTACTAAGTGACCTTGCAGGCAACCGATTAGACACCGTTGTAAAATTCAGCTACTTGCAACTTGAAATACCACAGGCTGGAGATGTACTAATCAACGAAATATTTGCCGATCCTACCCCTAAAATTGGTCTTCCTGGTGCCGAATACGTGGAAATAGTAAACTATTCTACGCATACTTTCAATTTAGAGAATTGCACGTTTAGTGATGGTGGCACACCAGCGTCTTTACCCAAAAGTCAAATAGCTCCTGGGGATTATGCCCTACTTGTAAAAGACGGGACTGAAGTTTTTTTTGCGGCCTACACCAACGTAATTGCCGTAAGTGGATTCCCCGCGTTAAACAATAGTGGAGATGCTCTTGAACTCAAAAACGCGAATGGCGAGCTCTTAGACGCCGTGACATATACAGACGATTTTTATAGAGATAGTGATAAAAAAGATGGAGGGTATACCCTCGAGAGAATAAGCTTTGTAAGCGACTGCTCTGCTGCCAGCAACTGGATAGCTAGTACAGATCTAAGCGGAGGAACACCCAGTGTGATCAATTCAGTCTTTGGTAAAAACCCAGACAATACTGCTCCACAGCTACTTGGTGCAATAATCATAGGCAGTAATAACATAGAGCTTTTGCTCAATGAAGAACCTACAGGAACTTTCGATTTTGACATTACTAACTTCACCTTAGAACCCAGTAGTGAGCAACCGACGAACGTCATATTTACCCAAGCAATCAATACCATTACGCTCACGTTTGCTTCTACATTAGAAGTCAATACCATATACCAACTGCGTATAGCAAGCCTAGAAGATTGTGTTGGTAATTCGCGTACAGATATTAACACCGAGCTGGTAAGCACATCCCCAGCGGTAATGGGCGATTTACTCATCAACGAACTTCTTTTTAACCCAAAAGAAGATGGCGTGGACTTTATAGAAATCTACAATGCGAGCAAAAAATACATTGACCTAAGTACCCTTAGCGTAGCGAGATATACCGACGAACGCGAAAATGAAGTCGACGTATCACCCAACAAGGAGATTCTTTATCCAAGAGAATATGTTGCCATTTGCATCGATTCTAATGCGATTAAAACAGCATACAAAGCCGCTCGCAATTTGATACAACTAAAATCTCTACCTCCTATGAGCAACGATGATGGTACTATTCTACTCCTTGACTATTCAGGATCAGTACTTGATTCTGTGAGGTACAGCGAAGATCAACATTTTGCCTTACTTAGTGATGTGAACGGAGTGAGCTTAGAGCGTATTAATTTTGAAGGGAAAAGTTACGACCCTAGCAAATGGCATTCTGCAAGTGCAAGTGTTGGTTTTGCCACTCCAGGATATGAGAATTCTCAATTTGTAGATGTATCTGCTGTGGAAGGAAAAATCCATTTACAACGTAACACATTTTCGCCAGATGCAGATGGATACGAAGATTTATTGATCATAAGCTATGATCTGAATACGAATGGGACTGTGCTAAACGGTTATGTGTATGACCTAGCAGGAAGACTCATTTACCAACCCGTCAATAATAAAACACTAAGCAGTAGCGGATTTGTTTCTTGGGACGGGATAATAGAAAATGGCACCAAAATACCAGTAGGCAACTACATCATATTGCTAGAAGCATTTAATCTTGACGGAAAGACATCACGTAAGAAACTTGCATTTAGCGTTTTAGGAAATTTTTAAAAGAAAAACAATGCTCACTACAGAAGCTACCAGCAACCACGACGACTTAGACCAAAAATCTACTTTGGAACTCCTACAAGGGATGAACCAAGAAGACAAAACAGTACCTCTTGCCATAGAAAAAGAGCTCGATAGTATACAAGCCCTTATAGATGCTGCGTATACCAAAATGCTAAATGGAGGTAGACTTTTTTACCTTGGAAGTGGCACAAGTGGAAGACTCGGAATAGTAGATGCTAGCGAGTGTCCTCCTACCTACGGCGTGCCACAAGGACTGGTAGTAGGGATAATAGCGGGAGGAGACCCTGCTATACGTGAAGCAGTAGAAGACGCAGAAGACGATCCTCTGCAAGGATGGTACGACTTACAAGAGCATTCTATAAGCAAACGTGATTTTGTAATAGGAATAAGTGCCAGTGGTGGAGCACCTTATATACTAGGGGCCCTAGACCAATGCAAAGCAAATGATGTAGCCTGTGGGGCACTAGCTTGCAATACGAACAGCAAAATTGGAGAAATAGCAGACCATAAGATAGAAGTGGTAGTAGGTCCAGAATACGTAACAGGAAGCACCCGTATGAAAAGCGGTACGGCTCAAAAACTAATACTCAATATGATAAGTACAAGCCTAATGGTAAAACTAGGTCACGTGCAAGGCAATAGCATGGTGGACATGCAGTTGAGTAACAAGAAGCTGGTGATTCGTGGCACACGAATGATAATGGAGCAAACTGGACTAGATGAATATACTGCGAAAGACCTCTTACTCAAAAACGG
>CAWVTO010000133.1:0-6023 GCA_963932895.1 uncultured bacterium | reverse complement strand
GAAGATAGTGATGAGCTACTTACTACCATTACCAGCAGAACACAGCTCGTAAAAGTGCCGCGATACACCCAAGAGGAGACGGTCAACTTCCTCAAAGACAAGTACAAACTAGAAAACACCAAAGCAGAACAGTTGGGTTATCTCGCTGAAGGTGATTTTCGCAAGGCAAATGAACTCGTAGAAAGTGTAGAGGACAACTACGGCAGTATTTTTAGAGATTGGATGGTTGCATGCTATACCAACAATCTTATAAAATCGTATGAAATTGCGGATAGTATGACGAAGCAAGGAAGGGTGCAATCTCAATTATTTCTGACCAATGGGCTATCCATTTTGCGTGAGAGCCTACTCTACAAAACGGTAGACGGATACCAAATAAAAGCGGAACAAGAGCAGCAAGATTTTATCAAAAAATTTAGCAAAACCCTAAATGCTTCGTGTATAGAAAAGAGCTACGAACAAATAAATGAAGTCATTTACCATATAAAAAGAAATGCAAATGGGCGTCTAGCTTTATTTCACCTTAGCCTAAATTTAAGATACAACTTTGTACGTAAATAGATGATAGACAATCAGATACAGAAAATATTAATCCTTGCTCCACACACAGACGATGGAGAATTTGGTTGCGGAGCAAGCATCCACAAATGGGTACAACAAGGCAAAACTGTCTACTATGCTACCTTCTCAGCTTGCAAACAGTCTGTACTTCCTGAGTTTCCAGAAGATGTACTTATTACTGAGGTAAAAGCCGCAACGAAGGTACTTGGTATAGTACCTGAAAATCTACTATTGTTTGATTACGAAGTACGAACGTTCAACTACCATAGGCAAGAAATCCTAGATGATCTCATACGACTCAGAGAACAAATCAAGCCGGATTTAGTCGTAATGCCATCTCTCAACGATATACATCAAGATCATAAAACCATCGCAGAAGAAGGGCTACGAGCATTCAAGTTTTTCAGCATACTAAGCTACGAAATGCCTTGGAACAACTTGGTATTCAATACCACATGTTTTAATACGCTCCAAGAAGCAGACGTAGACAAAAAGATAGAGGCACTAAAAGAATACAAGTCTCAAGCCCATAGACCTTATAGCAATCCTACTTTTATAAAAGGTCTAGCACTAAGCAGAGGCATACAAGTAAATGCCCCTTTTGCAGAGGTATTCGAGGTAGTGCGATGGAAGCTATAAAACGCATACTGGTAACTGGTGGCGGTGCTCCTGGAGCACCTGGCATATTAAAATCTATTGCTAAAGAAGCTCCAGAGCTGACTATTTACGCTTGCGACGCTCAGTCAGAAACGGCTGGTAAACTCCTAGCAGACGGTTATTTTACCGTACCTCTAGGCACAGCACCCAATTTTGTAGAAGTACTCCTAGCCAAATGCATAGAACACAATATACAAGCGGTATTACCTATTACAACCAAAGAATTGGAACCGCTCAGTAAGGCAAGATCTCAGTTTGAACAAGCCGGTATTCACCTAATAGTAAGCGAGAGTAAAGACCTCGATATTGCCAATGATAAAGGCAAACTGTATACCCACTTATCGCAGCATTCTATTCCTGTTCCTGCCTTTGGTATTGCAAACACTTATGCAGAGTATAAGGAGATAAAACAAGGGCTTAAAAAAGACCACAAGAGATTCATTGTAAAACCCTGCAAAGCAAATGGTAGTCGCGGTTTTAGAATAGTCGATAGCAGTGTAAACAAGCACGACTTACTGTTTAATCACAAACCAAGTAGCACATACATCTCTG
The DNA here is from genome assembly GCA_963932895.1 of uncultured bacterium. Classification (GTDB taxonomy): domain Bacteria; phylum Bacteroidota; class Bacteroidia; order NS11-12g; family UBA9320; genus UBA9320. The sequence goes on along the minus strand of CAWVTO010000133.1, from coordinate 4,253 downwards.
AAGAAGAATTAGACGATATTTTATGCGAATCATTCCCTCCACTGCTCGTATCTGAGCACCTCCCAGGAGATGAGTATACCGTAGATTGCTTGGTACAGAATGGCATACCTCAGCTCATTATACCACGCAGAAGAGACAAAATGAATGCAGGCATTAGTGTAGCAGGAGAGATAGTAAATAACCCAGAAGTCATAGCCTATTGTGCTGCTATTTTGGCTACACTCAAGCTACACGGTCCTATAGGAATACAAGTAAAGTATAGTAAAGATAATATACCATTACTCGTAGAAATAAACCCCAGAATTCAAGGCACCACAGTAGCACTGATGGGTGCAGGCATTAACATCCCGCTACTCAGCATTACCAACGGATTACGCTCCAAATCACTGAACGAAACTCCTATCAAATGGGGCACTCGATTTATTAGACACTACGAAGAGCTATATTTCTAATTCTTTTCCTTTTTTTAAGATATATTTGACCGATGTATCTATAGGGTACTAAATGGTACAATAAGAGACATATGCAGTCTTTATTTACCTTCATAAAATGATAAACACGATTAGCAAGATATAGATATGGGATGCGGAAGTTGCGGTAATAATAATGGGAGCCACAGCCCGGGATGTGGCAACAATGGTAGCTGCTCTACAGGCAGTTGCAATAAATTGAACGTATACAATTGGCTTACAGATGTAGTCCTCCCAGAGGATTACGAGCCTTTTAATATTGTAGAAGTACGTTTCAAAGGAAGTAAAAAACAGTTTTATAGAAATGTAAATCACTTGGAACTGTTCACAGGGCAAAAAGTAATAGTTGACTCAGATATAGGCTATGATGTAGGAGAAATTTCGCTTGCAGGCGAGCTGGTAAAGCTACATCTCAAAAAATATGGTGTAGAAGAAGACAACAGTGAAATGCGTAACATACGCAGTCTAGCAACAGAAGAGCAAATTACCAAATATGAGCACTTCAAGAGTTTGGAACAAAAAACACTTGAAGAGGCCCGTACTATAGCTCTTCAGCTTCGCTTAAAAATGAAAATAAGCGACATCGAGTTTCAAGGCGATGGCAAAAAAGTAACATTTTATTACACTGCAGAAGGTCGTGTAGATTTTCGAGAATTGATACGTCGTTATGCCTCTTCTTTCAAAAGTAGAATACAAATGCTACAAGTAAGTTATCGTGAAGAAGCTTCAAGGCTTGGAGGAATAGGATCATGCGGTAGAGAACTTTGCTGTAGTACTTGGCTCACAGACTATAAGGTTGTGAGTATGGGTGCTCCAAAAACACAAAATTTGAGTATCAACATGCTGAAACTAAGTGGGCAATGTGGTAGACTCAAATGCTGCCTAAACTACGAGCTTGAGCTATACCACGAAGTGCTAAAAGAATTTCCTAATGAGAAGGTAAAGCTAAAAACAGAGTCTGGTTTAGCTAGTCTTCGAAAAATAGATATCCTAAAAGGGACTGCTTGGTACTGCTACGAAAAAAGTTTTGACTGGATACCCGTAAACGTAGACAGAGTAAATGAGATAATTGCTCTCAATAAAGTAGGTAAGACCCCAGCAACATTGAGTGACACAGCACTAGGTGCCGAGGTAGCCTTCAAAACACTTGAATTCAAGGATGATTTACTAGGGGATACCGACCTTACACGTATGGACGATAAGAACAAACGTGGCGGAAATAGAAATAAATCTAAAGGGGGCAACCGCAACAATCGTGGGAGCAACGCAAGCAATAAGAACCGTAACAACCCAAATGCTAAGAGCGGCAAACCGAGAACAGATAAACCAGCAGGAGATGAGCCCAAAGGTGACCGAACGGCTAATCCTAGAAAGAAGCCTAACCCAAACCGCAAGCCTAATCCAAACCGTAAACCAAAAGGCAATAACGACGCACCAAAACCGGATAATAAAGGATAATGCAAGAAAGGCACTCCAATAGAAAAAGATACTTTGATGAGCAAGGTCTAACGACAGCCAAGTATGTCATTCCTTACATCTCAGACCTTATTACCCTCACACCAGAGACTACCGTACTAGAGATAGGTTGTGGTGAGGCAGGAAATCTCAAGCCATTTTTGGATATGGGATGTAGATGTGTAGGCATAGATATCTCAGAAGGCAGAATAGAAAACGGAAAGAAATTCTTTGCAGATCATCCACATTTTGATAAGCTAGAACTCATTGCTGAGGACATATACGATACAGTAAGTCCAGAGGAATTTGACATAATTATAAGTAGAGATGTAATAGAGCACATTCCAAACCAGGAACTATTTATGGCTAGATGCCGCGATTTTATGAAACCAGATGGAATCTATTTCATAGGTTTCCCACCATGGCACAATCCTTTTGGAGGACATCAACAACTGCTGAAACACAAGCTATTCTCTAAGTTGCCGTATTTTCACATTCTACCAAGAGGAATTTACAAAGGTCTACTAAGACTCATAGGGGAGTCTGAAGCCAAAATAGATGGAATGCTCGAAATCTATGATACGCGTATCACTATTGATCGATTGAATAGAATATTAAAGGATAACAACTACTCTGTACTCAAGAAAACAATGTGGCTCTTCAATCCAAACTACGAAACTAAGTTTGGGCTAAAACCGCGTAAACAAATTGGGATACTGTCAGGGATACCGTTTTTAAGAAATTTCTTTGTAACCGCGGGCTACTATGCAGTGAGGGCAGATAAGTAAGGTTAACTATCAATCGTATTGAAGTAGGAACTTCTGCATAGTAGCCCGTTTAGTCTTCTCTACATATCGTCCGTTTTATTGTGCCTAGCGTCCCTTAATTCTCAAGTTTCACTCTATTGCGAATAGACCTTGCAAGCGTCATCTCATCTGCGTATTCTAATTCTCCCCCTACAGATATCCCTTTGCTCAGTGTACTCACACCTACCCCTCGTTCTCGAAGTTTCTTCGCAATATAGTATTCCGTAGTATCCCCTTCTAGCGTAGAACTCAAGGCTATGATTGCTTCTTTTATTGTGCCGTGTTCTATACGTTGCAATAGCTCAGGAATTTTCACATCACTAGGTCCTATGCCATCTACAGGCGATATCAAACCACCCAAAACATGAAAATGGCCGTTGTACTGACCCGTATTCTCAATAGCAATAACATCTTGAAAATCTTTAACCACACACACCAAACTCTCATCTTTGCTAGGTGAGCTGCATACGTTGCACATATCTGAATCACTAATATTATAGCACTGCTTACAAAATTTTATCTCTGTACGCATATTAATGAGTGCATGACTTAGTTCTACGGTGTCTCCCTCCGTTTTTTTGAGCAGGTGCAAAGCCATACGCAATGCACTCTTCTGGCCTATTCCAGGGAATTTAGATAATTGTTCAACTGCTTTATTGATTAGGTTAGAAGACGTGCTCATATATTATAGATAACAAAGTTAAATACTGATAGTAACAATACAACATATATGCGAATGATGTGTTTAACTTGCACCTAGTTTTGGAACAAACAGATAAAATAACCGTAACCGCCTCCCCAAGACACCAGCCTGACCAAGAGATACGGGGTGCACGACACGTTTTTAGCTATAGCGTGACCATAACGAACAATAGTTATGAGACCGTACAATTGCTTCGTAGACACTGGTATATCACAGATGGAGTGTTTGGCGAACGAGAAGTAGAAGGAGAAGGTGTCATAGGTCAACAGCCTACCCTAGAACCTGGCGAAAGTTTTGAATACCAATCATGGTGTCCTGTATCAGAAGATTATGGCAGCATGCGTGGGTATTTCACCTTCACAGAACTCCGTACAAGCAAAATGCTACGAGCAGAAATACACACATTTTTGCTAATGCCTGAAGAGGCACTCAATTAAGCAAAGAATAGCGAGTATGCGATTCCGATTGCACCTACTGCCCAGCAGTAGTATGCAAAGTAGGATAACTTGCTTTTCTTTACAATAGAAATCATCCATTTACAGGCAAAGTAACCTGCAGATAGTGCTGCAACAAAACCAATAAGCACAGTACTATCCATAAGTAGGGCAGATGACTGTCCCGCTTCACTCAAGTCAAGATAGTCTTTAAACTCCTTTGCCATTGCTCCAAAAATGAGTGGCAATACCATTAAGAAACTAAACCGAGCCGCTTTCTCTCTATCTATACCCAGCATAACCGCAGTGGCTATTGTGCTGCCGCTTCTGCTTATTCCTGGTAGTATGGCTATAGCTTGCACGACACCCAATATTACGGCACTCT
>CAWVTO010000132.1:0-6031 GCA_963932895.1 uncultured bacterium | reverse complement strand
CTTTTACGAGCTGTGTTCTGCTGGTAATGGTAGTAAGTAGCTCATCACTATCTTCCGCTACAAGTATGAAATATGTTTTCTGTGGCGGTTCTTCTATCAGTTTGAGTAAGACGTTACTTTCGTTTTTCAAATACTCTGGCATCCAAATTATCAGTGTTTTGGCTTCTCCCTCGTAGGGTTTTAGCGAAAGTTTAGAAATAATGCTTCTGGTCTCTTCTCTATAGATATTGGGCTGTTTATTCTCGTCTTTGGCTATCACACTTACCCAGTCAGAAATATTAAAAAATGCTTTCTCCTTGTTAAAGGTTCGCCATTGCTCTATATAGTCTGTACTAATTGGCTTCTTGGTAGACGTTCCAGGATTAGTGACAGGATAGGAATAGTGTACATCTGGATGTGTATGGCTGGATATTTTACGACAACTACTGCATTCTCCACAGGAGTCCGTCTCTTGCTTTTCTGAGCAGTATAGGTATTGAGTTAGAGCATAGGCAAGTTGTAGCTTACCGCTGCCTTGTGGCCCCAGAAATAACTGTGCATGCGGCAATTTGCCATTGTTTACACTTTGTAAAAGCTTCGTCTTAAGCTTGTCTAGGCCGGGTACATCTGCAAATCGCATAGAGTTAAGCTGCTTCTTTATGAGAAGTGAATTGTGCTTTTATCCATACAAATAGAGATAAGCCTATCAAAAGGTAGATGATAGAACCAAAAGAGATGGCTAAGGTGCTACCGATGGCGTATGTATCAGGTTTGTATTCGAAAGTGATGTTGTGCTTGCCTGCGGGCACTTTGAGTCCACGCAGCACGTAGTTTACTCGGTAGTGATCTACAGGCTTGTTATCTATGTAGGCTTTCCACCCTTTGTCATAGAATACTTCTGAGAATGCAACATTGCTTTCTTGGCTACTGTTGTAGGTGTATTCCAACTTTTCGGGATGGTACTTGTCAAAAGTGATACTAGCATTGCTGTCTATGGCTGTGTTAGTGGAGGTTAGCTCTTCAAACTCTTGCTCTACAATACCTTGTGATCGTGTGTCTAAAGTCCCTAACCTAAGTATAGCACTATCGGCGTTGGGTACTACTTGTATATCAGACAATATCCAAGCATTCCCAAGCGAATTGGTATTTTTCCCGTACTGTGGTTCTCCTCCTTGTTGTTGCTGGTTTGGGTAGATGAAGTACTTCATATTCAGCATATTGAAAATGGCATTGTTTTGAACCTTACCAGATCGAAGATCATCCATTAAATACCAATCCCAGAGGTCTTGAAATCTCCTCATTTTAGCAGCACTATAGCCTCCTATAGATTTGTGAAAATTAGCACATCTATTGCTGTTGAGCGTACTCTGAGTCAAATCTAATACTCTGTAGTAAGACTTATCTTGCTGTATAGCTAAGTCTGCTTGGTATGGGACAAAAGGTTGTTCTAGGGTTCTTACTTTCTTGAAATCTTTGTCATTTAGATAGCGTTTACCAACAAACCAAAGATCTGCGGTGATAAGTAACCCAAGTAGTACTATGGCGTATTTCTTATCGAGTTTACTATTGGTAAGCAACCACAACACAATGAGTATTGCAATAATGAAGAAGAGACTGCGAAAACCGTCTTTTTTCATTGCTTCTATTCTAAGGTCACTTAGCTGATCTTTGAAACGATCTATGCTTGTTTGGTCTGGCTGCCCTCCTTGTCTTTTTATTACGTTTTTGGCATACTCTGTATCAGAGTCATATACTATTTGTCCTTGTTCATTTTCCTTAGGTGTACTATTGAAATCGTTGAACATAGTGCCCGTAAAAGTGAGGAGTAATACGAAGGCAACACCACTTACAGCCGCAATTCTGAGTTTTTTGAGTTCCTCTTTGGCTATGTTTGGATTGCAAAACAATTGTTCCAACCCGAGTATGGCCATCAAACCAACACTAAGTTGTAGGAGGACAAGCATCATACTGGGTGCCCTAAATTTATTGTACAAGGGGAAATGCTCGTACATAAAGGTGTTTATACCTACAAAGTTGTTGCCTCCCATAGACAATACAATAGTGAGTATCATGGTAGCAAGAAGCCACCATTTTTTCGGGCCTTTTACGAGTACTAGCCCAAGTAGCATTAGGATGAACATAGTAGCTCCAATGTACTTTGGTCCAGAGGTGCTTCCTATTTGTCCATAGTATAAGCCGAGCTTATCAGAGTCTCCACCACTATAGTTTGGGATAAAAGTAGCAATAATATCTGTCCAACCTGTGCTGTAAGAAAACACGTAGTCCTTGGTAAGGCCATTTTGCACATTGCCTGCATCACTAGCGTCTTTGGTTATAGTAAGAGCACTAGCACCTCTAATAGAGTCTTCGGCATACTCATTTAGCAGCAGTAGGTTTAGGCTATTGGCACCTACAGCTATACCTGCACCCGCAACGGCCAGTATTGCAGCGAGGGCGTACTCTTTTATGCGATTTTCTTTGATATGTTTTACGAGCTGGAATACAAAAAATAACACAACCATAAAGCCGCCATAGTATGTGATTTGTACATGATTTACATAGATCTGTAATGCAAATCCAGCTGCCAGTAGCGTAAGACCAAAGAGGTATTTTTTTCTAAACAAGTATTGGCAACCTGCGATTACTAGCGGTAAGTAGCCAATTGCTGCTGCCTTAGTATTGTGTCCCACAGCTAATATGGTAAGGTTTTCTGTAGCAAAACCGATTCCAATAGCACCAATAAGTGCTAGCCACGTGCGTACCTCAAAAGATTTGAGCATGACAAATGCACAGAATATGTATAGGAAGATTTGGGCCCATATTCTTGGTTTTGAAGGAAATTTGAGGTGTTTTATTACCGTCTTAGAGCCTTGGTTTTGAATAGCATAAGAAGGCATCCCGGAAAAGATAGAATTTGTCCAAAGTATGTTCTCTCCTGATTTTCCGTATTCTTTAATTTCGCTTGCGGCACCTTTGTATTGAATGATATCGCTTTGCTTTGGTGCTTTACCTTTAAAATTGGATGGCACAAAAAGAGCCGAAAGAATGAGGATCGAAACTAGAACAAATAGTTCGTTGCTGTACTTACTCAGAAGTGATTTAATTTGGTTCATAAAGCGTACCTCAAAAATAGGCTTACTTTGTGAAGTAACAAGCGGTATGCGTATCCAATTACTTTAGTAGACGAAGGAAGGTCTCTGCTTGCAGCGGGCGGCTGTATTTTTGTATTGCCTCGTTTGGAGGCAGGCATGCCACGTCATTTGTCCAGTTGTTATAGGTTGTCAAGAGGTAGTTGTATATGGCATTAGAATCGGTGTCAAATGACTCTCCTGAGCTTGTTTCTTTCAATACCTCAGCTACGAATCCATCTTTTTTTCCAATATAAATAATGGGCTTGCGTGCAGCAAGATACTCATAGACTTTAGCCGGAATTCCTCCTTCTTTTTTATCTTTATTCAACGGACCGCATACAAGCAGTAAGCTGGCCTTTTCTAAGAACTTGATACTTTCTTTGTGTGGTACGTAATTGTTAAATACGGTATGCTTATCTAAGTTTCTTCTGGCTAATTCTTCGTGAAGGATTGGGTAAACAGAGCCAACGAATTGGAGTGTAAATTGGGTTGTTTTAGTGTCTCTTAGTCGAGCAAGAGCATCCAAAAAAGGATTGATATTGTACTGTTCGCTTATAGTGCCGGTATACGTGATGATAAATTTCTTATTCTTTCCATAGTCGAAGTTCTCAAAATCTCTAGGGTCATACCCATTGGGTATTGAAGTGAATTTTGACTCGTCTATGTTGTCAGATTTTGCAGCAAAAAACGGAATATAGACTGGTGTAGCCGTGACGATATGATCTGCTCCTTCTACTACTTTTTTTTCTAATTTTGCATTTATTGTATGCGAAAAAGTACTGTGATTCAGCAATTCATAATAGTATATGTCTGTCCACATATCTCTAAAATCTGCAATCCAGTTTAGTTTAAACTCTTTTTTCAATTTGAGGCCAATCAACTGTACCGAATGAGGTGGACTTGAAGTGATGATATTTGTGATGCCGTGTTGTTTTATGATCTGCTTGGCTGCTTTGTAAGCAAATGGTTTCCAATACTTTCTTGGATCTGGGATGAATAGATTTGTCCGTAACGAAATAATCAATTGCTGCACCCAGTTTTTCTTGTCTACGTTTCCAAACCCTGCAGACGGGATGCTTTTCTTTCCAAAAAGTCGAGCATAAACACTTAAAGGCTCAAAGGATTTTGTTGGATGCAAAACGATTTGGGAATGTATCTCTGTGGTAAGAGAAGGGTCTAATGTAGTGTAGCTCGCATATTGACCACTTGGTGTCAATACGTGGACTTCTACATTTTTTTCTGCCAAATAGCCGCTAAGTTTTAGCCATCTCTGTACGCCGGCTCCTCCGCTAGGTGGCCAGTAATAGGTGAGTATGAGTACTTTTTTTTGCACTGTGTTATGGCAAGGTTAAAGGATTTGCCTGAAAGTCTGCGAAATAAAGCCAATTCGCTTGTATACTTTTCGTAGGACATCAATTTTCCAGTTTGTCGTATAGTATCCTTTGCCAAGAAGTTTTGGTGTAAAAACAATCAGATCTTTAATGAAAACGATACTACCAACTACAAGTTGTTTGGTGCTATTCACTAGTTTATTCCCTGTTTGGTATTTTGCCATGTCCTCACCACGGCTCTTGTTTGATTTTAGGAACCAAGTTGCGTTCAGTTTATACGATGCAACAACGTGATGAATGATAAGGGAACTATCATAGACTCTTGGTATATTATTATTGATCATCCGTTCCTGCAGTTCAGACTCCTCTCCGTAACCTGTTTTGGTGCCAGACATACCGAGCTCCGTATTAAATGGGCCTATTCGGTCAAAAACCTCTTTATGAATACACATTATCCCTCCAGAGAGAAATTCGTCATGTGGTAAATTTCCTGTAGTTGTAAAGTTGTGAGCATTGCTGCCATACTCTTGTTTATACCACTTTGGCTCGCCGTAATGATACCAAGGGTAATATACTCCTCCAAACACTCTATTATTTGCTTCGCACTGTTTTAAGGCAATTTTAACAAGATTTTTATCTGATTTAGCATCGTCATCTATGTACATTATCCAGTTGCCATTGGCTTCTAAAATAGCTCGATTTCGGGCATACGACAAACCTGTATTCGCCTCAGATACGTACTTTATATTGGCGTATTGGCTTACCAGACTATTTACCTTGGCGGTGCCATTGTCTATTACCAAAAGTTCCACGCTATCATTAAGCTGAGGTATTAACGATTCTATACAGTGCTTTAATAGTTCTTCTCTATTGAAGGTGCATATGGCTATGGTGATACTTGGCTTCAATCTATGTTGAAATTAATGTTTCTATTTTTTTGATTATTGCATCTTCTTGTGTGTAATAATTTATTCCCTTCTCCAATAAATCGTCTACAAAAGAAACTCGTTTAGTAAGATTATAGAATATGCCAATTTTCCCCTTGTTTATTGCATCTATTACGGATAGACTATACTCGGAAATAAAGACATCCCCTCTTGCCCAATCCTCTTCCATTGTAGCGTCACTAACAGAAAGATTTGGATGATTAAGTTTCTGTATGAAATTATTAATTCTTGTTTTGCTTGAAACTCCTTCAGCTTTAATTCCGTCCATGGTTGGGTGAAGCCTAATAATAAATTCAGTGCTCACAAATTTTTGAGAAATTCTGACAAACGAATTAATCAGTATGTCTGTATCTGATCGACTTAATAATGCTGTCCAGTCGCCTGTGTGATTTATTGAAAGGATCACGGTACTTACGGAGCTATTTTTAATAGCAATAACATTTTTGAATAAATTATCTTTTTGAAGAAAGCTCGGTTTTGGCTCGAGTAATTCGATTCCGTTATTGCTAAAGAAAGTACGATCAGTATGATATTTTGGGACATATTTAACGCCTTTAAAAAGAAGGGCAAATAGATAAGGCGGGTAGTTTGACGGCCTGTAAGCATCTCCTATTATATGTATTTTATGTTTGGGTATAAGTGG
>CAWVTO010000131.1:0-6114 GCA_963932895.1 uncultured bacterium | reverse complement strand
TAATATCCAGCTGGTGCTGGGTAATACTATTGAGCATACGCACACCTGTTTCTGGGCTGTTTCGGCTCATTACTACGATTTCTACTATACGTTTATTCGCTTGGTTGTTGAGCTGTAGTAAGCTTTTTACAAGGTAAAAGGCAGAGCCAATTTTGAGCGGCTCATTTTCGTTTTCCAGTTGGTATTTGCGGTATCCTTTTATTCCTTCTTTCTCAAAGATGGAATTTTCTTCTTCTAAGTCAAAAAGGGCTCGAGACGAAACGCCTACCACCAGTATGTCAGATAAATCTACAGGCATCAGTGTCAAAAGTATTGTTTTTCTACCTATTGATGTACCTGCGTACTAAAATAAGAATAGGAACAAGTGCAGTATAAGCTACGAAAAACGGTAAAATATAGTGTTCCAAACGAAGGGCAAGCATTACTGCAATGATCAACAGTTGAGAACCCAAACCAAGGGCTGATACTACAGTCATAAAGCTATTTGGGAAATGCTGTTTTTTAGGTGCTTTGGGATCTGCGTAGTATATGGCTTGGTCAAATACACGGTACATCAGGTTAAAGGTGCCATAGAGTATATCCACATGTTGTTGCTTTTCCCCTGGGAATGCCGTTGGTGATTTTTTTTCGTTGATACGGCTCGTATTATCTCCGTCAAACTCATTGCGTAGTATTACATAGTAGTAGTTGAATAATGTGCCTTGCAATTGCACGCCAACAAATGCGAGTAGAGCAATGGCTAAAGAGCCGTTGGTAATGTGCCAAATACAACCCAATATCAAGAAATTGAGAATAATGTCAAAAATAGAGTCTAAATACCTGCCGGTATACGATGGCGTGCCTTTTGCCCGAGCCAATTCACCGTCTGCGGCATCCAGAATAGATTTCAAAATAAGGCATATGCCCGCTGCATACATCTGACCTACAAGAATAAAGTAGCAAGCGGCAAGTCCAACTATCCCAAATAACAGGGTGACGTGTATCGGTGTTGCGTTCGTGTTTTTGAGCACTTCAACTATCCAACGAGCCGGTGTGCGGCCGTAGTCTGAAAGGTCTCTAAACCGATGATTTGCAGGCAATTTACTCATTCGTATTTCCTCTTTTTATTGGCGAGATTCACTCACACTCCGGAGGGTCACAATGATACTATGATTTCTTTCGTTTTGATGCAAATGCAAGAATGTGTTTAAGAAAAAACAATGAAAGTATTTTGCAAATTACGTTTGCTGTCTGACGTAGCATCTTTTACGTCGTAAAACAATCAGAAATAATCTATAACCTATAATCTAGAGGAGCTAGATTTAGCCTCATCCCAAATCGAAATATCATATTTTTCTTGTCCTGATTCATTAGCACATTGCTTTGATTTCGGATGAATACTCCAGCATCTAGGAATAGGTTGTGCCACAACATATAGCTGGCGTCTATCGATAGGTTGTAAATAGTATTTTCTATACCCTGAAATAGTGGGGCTGGATTTACTAGTCCGTCGTTATAGGTACGCAGGTAATTTCCGCCAAAATTGGTAGAGGTAAGCGATGTGTCTATTCCTTGTTTAGATAAGCTGTATACCGCATTAATGTTAAGCCTGTTGGTGGGTTGATAACGGACTATAGCTACTAGTTCTCGTACATTAGTACCCAGCGGGTGTGCTAGCGATTGGTTGTAGTGTATCCAGTTTTGTGCTTTGGAGCGGTGCTGATACACGTATGGTCTCACTTGATTTACTTCTACTTGCAGGTCCAGGTTGTTTACATTGGCCACGTTTATATATTTCAGTCCTGCTTGGTAGCCCCATTTGTTGACCCACGATTCTGTACGGCCAAACACCTCATCTTTCACAAACTCGTCCAGTATGAATTGGCCATAAAAGGAAAATCGCTTTAAAAAATTCCATTTCCAATCCAAGCCCAATACGGCATTGTCACTACTGTTGAGCCCATGTTCTACTGCTCTGTAAAATATGATGGGATTTAGATAGGCGAGCTCATATCGGTTAGACATGGTAGAGTCTGACCTATCGAAAATAATATTTTCAAATAGCCCAATGTTTAAGTTTTTGCCAATGTTCATACTCAAATGATGAAAAGCAGAAAACTTGCGACCATTGTTTGCCGATTCATCTTGGGTTATAAAATCAATGTGTTGACTAAACAGATTTTGGTAATTGAATTTCCATACCTGTGTATTGATTTTAAGAAAGGGGTACGGTGCCGAAAAATCGGAAAGTATAAGCGAGCGATATCCGTTGCCAATAAAATTTTTGTCGTGGCCAAATTGTACTGATATTTCTTTGATGGGCGAAAAAGTGATGTAGCCCGTAGCATTGAAATAATCTTGTGCAGCATCACCGAATTTTTTGTGCAGAGTGGTGCCATCTACCACACCTGTTGTAGCGTGTTTTTGGCGTAAGAAAGAAGGGTATTGTACTTGATTTTCTATGACACTGCTATAAAAACCTACCTTATTCCCAATATTGCCTCGTATTTCTATTCCTCTGCTATTTCGGTAGATGGGCAGCGTGTCTTGACTCTCGGTACCACCCGCAAAGCCTAATATAGGATTTACTACTAGGTTGAAATCGTCTTCTTGCACCAAGAATAAGGCACTCTCTGTCTTGTAAAAATGAGACAATATTGGCTTGTTTCTAAAATTGCTTGCTTCATTGTTGTAGAGCACATTATCATTGAGCAAGTAGCGTTGATTGAATTTGTCAGCTTTAGAGAGGGTATGAATAGATTTTGTGAAATCACTCACAATATCGCGTCGGTATGGTTTTACGCTGCTAAATAAGTGAGCAGGCAAACTATCGCTCATTATCTCAAACCTATCGGTAAGGTGATAGTTGAAATAACCAGATGTAAGCTCACTCTGTCCATAGGAGCAAATGCTTGAGAGGATGAGTAGTATAAATAGTATTTTTTTCATTCCTGGCACGAAGATATAGCTAATGAATAAAAGGATATTAACACATCAGTTTGAAGTATTGGTTATATTCGCTTTGCGTAAATGAAAACCACGCTTCGGGTCATATTCATATTTGTGCTTTCTATCTTAGGATGTAGGAACGTATATGCCCAAAATATTGTAAAGCATTTTACAATAGAAGACGGTTTGCCAAGCAATGAGGTGCACTTTGTTCATCAAGATGATAATGGGTACTATTGGTTCTGTACGGATGCGGGCATAAGTAGGTACAACGGATATGAATTTACCAACTATACTATAGCAGATGGACTAACCAATAATGTGGTTTTTAAGTGCTTTGAGGATTGGAACGGAGACTTGTGGTTTACCTGTATTGATGGGAGTATTACTATCTATAATCAAACAAGGAAAGCATTTACAAAGTACGAAAACAGTGATTGGTTGAGGAGTAAGTACATCTCACAAAGATGGGTACATCACATAGGTTTTAGAGAAAAAACACAAGAAATTTATTTTTTCTTCTTGTATAATGCAAATTCTGCATCCGTTTTATATGTGGATAGTCTTGGCCGCAAGAACGAACAATTAAGTCGCATTTTTAGACTAAGTCAAGAGTATGAATTTGACAACCTATTGGTGGTTAGGCAAGTAGACACTTCTTCGGGCTCTTGTTATTTTCAAACAATCCTAACAGATTGTCCTAGTTTAGGTAGAGGTAGATATCCCATAATTTTAGATGCGAATCAGCACTTATTTTCCCGGTACCCAAGTTTTACTGAAATTCGCGATAGGCTATTTGCCATCACTCATTTAGGTGTATATGAAATAGCTGAAGATGGTTTAGCTATGCCTGTGTTTGAAGGTCATTCAGCAACGTCGTTTATTCAAGACGATTCCAAGCTATTTTGGGTTACCACAATTAGTAGGGGAGTCTATGTTCTTTCGAGGCATGGTATTAGTATAATTCGGAAAAAAAATCTACTTGAATTAAACGAAAAAATTACGATAGGAAAGAGTTTGAAAGGGAATTTAGTTCTTGGGACAAATCAATCAAGGTTATTGCTCTTGGACTCAGTTGGGGGCTGCGTCCTTTTGCTACACGGAGCATAATTAGGAGTAATTTCTCAGAATTGCATTACAATGAAGATTCAACGTCTCTTTCTTTCTATGGCATCACCGTTTCTGTTAAGAATGGAAAGTACACATCATGTTTCAGCGATGTCTATTCAAATGTCATCAGAGAGTTTAAAATAGATTTTGAAGGGGAAATCCGTTCAAATAAATTCTTCTTGGAAGAAGCTAAAATCACTTTAGGTCAGTATCTAAGCAAGGTGCAAAGTATCTATACCAAACCACTCGTTGATTGGCTAATTGATCATAACAAGTTTGATGTGTTTCTCCCTTATATGAAGAGCGTACTTCCAAAGTCTTGCATTTCAAAAGAACACATTTATTTAGCTTCTAAGCTAGGGCTATTAAAAATTTACGCTGATAGTGAGAAGAGTGAAATAGTAGACCTAGGTCCAAAATATAGTGCTTTAAACATAACAGATCTAGATACACTCAATGGATTCATTTTGTTAGCGACCAAAGGACATGGAGTTCTGGTAGTAAAAGAAGATAGTGTGGTTACATCTATTAAGGTTCAAAAAGGCTCAGATTTGTCTATTGTAAATACGGTTTATATAGACAAGCAGACTTCGGTGCTATGGTGCGGAACTAACAAAGGCTTAAGTGCTTTTTGTTATAAAATAGGTCGTAGTGCTATAGCGTTTGAGTTATTGAAAAACGTAAGGAAAGAAGATGGCCTTTTCTCTCATGTGATCAATGATATAGAAATAATTAATGACCGCGTATATGCCGTTTCAGACCAGGGAGTTACTATAATTCCCAAAGACTTTGTAGCAGTAAATAACTCCCCTCCACCTATTGTTCTGTTGGGCTATAAAAATGGAGACTCTACCTATTCTTCACTAAATGAGCACTTTGCGTACAATCAAAATAATATTGAGTTCCGATACGAAGCTGTTATCAATACCAAAGCTAAGGGCACCTATCAATACCGATTGTTAAGAAACAATGACTCTGTGAACTGGACTATGACAGATGACCGCAGTATTACTGTCAATAACATAGCTTCAGGCACATGTGTTTTCCAAGTACGTGCTCGCCGAGCAGACAGCGAGTGGGGCGTGCCTAGCCAATATTCATTTACTATAGAAAAACGCTTTGTTGATCGGATGTGGGTTCGGGCTCTTATTTCAGTTATCTTATTGTCCATTGGGTATCTCACATTTACCAATAGACTACGGAGGCTGCGGAAGCAGGATAAACTTTTATTCTCCAATCAAGAACTCGAGTTGCAAGTAGCCAAATTGGAGTCATCATCACTGCGTGGGCAGATGAATCCGCACTTAATCTTCAATGTCCTCAATTCGATCCAAAAACTCATACTAAAAGAAGAAAAAGAAGACGCAAATAAACTGTTAGCTCGTTTTTCTAAATTGGTGAGGGCTTCTTTACAATATTCTCGGTTTGAATACATATCGTTGGAAGACGAGGTAAACTTTTTAAATAACTATATGAATATTGAAGCACAACGATTTCCGGGAAGGTTTAGCTATACTATTGATGTGGCAGAAGAGCTATTGGCAGATGCTACCATACCACCACTGCTTATACAACCACTCTGTGAAAATTGTATAAAACATGCTTTTGTAGAAGATGGAGGTACTATAACTGTGCGGATCAGAGTTGAAAATGAAGATCGGCTTCATATCGAAGTGGAAGACGATGGTATTGGTATATACAATTCGAATACACTAAAAAAGAGTAGCCTTGGTAATACGATAATACGAGACCGGCTAAAACTGATGCAAAAAAGCGGGGGAATAGCAAGCCTCAAGATAGAATCAGCAGATAAAAATACGGATAAAGGAACTAAAGCAACATTAATACTGCCATACAATTAGATGAAAGCAATACACATAGATGACGAAAAAGATAGCTTAGAAGTGATGAGAATATTGCTCCAGAAGCACTGTCCACAGATAGATCTAGTAGCCTCTGTTGCAAGTGTAGATGCAGGCTTGCTTGCTCTCAAAGAGTATCAGCCACAGCTTGTATTCTTAGACATAGAGATGCCAAGTAAAAATGGTTTCTTACTGCTCGACGAACTGAAGGAAT
>CAWVTO010000130.1:0-6122 GCA_963932895.1 uncultured bacterium | reverse complement strand
CGCACATTGTCTATCACATACGGCACCAAGCGGTCTTGGTGCTTGTAGTAGAGCTCACTAATAAACTTGAATGGTCTTCCCCATGCCTCAAAATTCATATCGCCACCCGCCACAAAGTGTATAGAACGTTGTGCCTTTAGGTTTGGATTAATCACCCCATCTACTCCTCTTAGTTCTCTATAAAACGGCGGTTGATAGTAGTATCCTGTGGCAAAACGGAGCAGCCAGTCTCGTTTTCCTTTATGATTGAGTATAGAATCTAATGTTGCTATTTTATAGGTAGGGTTGGCTCCTTGGAGCGAATCTCTTAGCTCCAGATTGAGCGTATCGTTGTACCGCTTGTTTGGCTGCCAGCCTATCTGCAGTCGCGGACTTATTACATTCTCACCATTCAAGCTCCAGTAGTTACTACGGATACCGTAGGTTGTTTTGAGGTTATTTCTTCTATTGAGTGTTTGACTGTTTTGCACATAGCCATTTACCCTAAAACTAAGCAGAGAAATATCTGCTTTCAGAAATTCGTCTAGGATGATTTCATCTGTATTGTCCTTGGCCCTGGTGGTAATATTATACTCACTACTATCGGTATATCTCCACTCTTTTAGTCGATCTTCTATTCGCTCATTGGTATATCCCACACCCCATTGTAAATTTGATTTCTTGGAGAGATATCGTCCCTTGAGATTGGCAGCAAACACCTGTGCATTCAAGTCATTACGAGCATGGTCTATAAAGTAACCAATACCCAATAAGGCTGCTTCTTCTGCAAAATCATCTGAACCCAAATTATTGTCTAACTCCGATAAGCGATACGCACCTTCTACCGTAAAATGTTCTCTTTCTGATGTGGTGTAGGATGACACATTGAAGGTAATATCCAGTTCTTCACTGGGTTTGTACTCCAGGTTAAGGCCATTCATCCACGTGGTATATTCCATGAGTTCCTGCCCACCAAAGGCCACAAATAGACTCAATGCACTATTGATACCTCCAAAACTGGTCTGCCTGTTTTGGGGTGTTACCAAGTACCTGTTTTGAGATAGTGTAGTGAGGTACGAAAGACTCAAATCATTGGTAATTTTGTACTTGAGTAACGTTTGGATATCGTAAAAACGTGGTTGGTAGTCTCCCTGTACATCCAAGCTACCCAGTAAGTATTGATTGCTGCGAAAACGAGCACCGATTAAGTAACTAAATCGGCTACCCAATTTGTCTTCTAAATGAATATTAGCTCCTAAAAAACTGGCCTGAAAGGTGGCTCTAAAAGAGTCTGGTTCTCGGTATTGTATATCCAATACCGAACTGAGTTTATCGCCGTATTTGGCTTGAAAACCACCTGCTGAGAAGTTGATCGATTCTACCAAGTCTCCATTGATAACGCTGAGTCCTTCTTGCTGACCACTTCGTACTAAGAATGGCCGATAGATCTCTATACCGTTTACATACACGAGATTTTCATCAAAGTTGCCTCCTCGTACACTATACGCCGAGCCTTGATCTCCACCTGCCGTATTCAATCCCAAGCCGACCAATGGTAATATCCGCTCAAAACTACCCGCATTGGCAAATCGCTCTATTTTCTTAGGTGCAATGGTAATGATGGGTCTATTTCGTAATTTGTCTCCGCCTACCACTACCCCTTCTAGCGAAAAGGACTTATTAAATTGAAAATTTTTGTAATAATTCTCCCCTACATCATAGGGTCCTAGGGAAGAGGTAATGATCTCATCGCCATAGGCTAATTGCATTACTATCTGCTTACCTGCAGGCACTTTGAGGGAGTATTTTCCTGCTACATCAGAATACGTAACGTATGCCGTACCTTGCACTTTAATAAAAGCGTTGGAAACGGGTTGCCTCTCTGTATCGGTAACTTTACCTGAGAGATACGCTACCGCTTGAGCGAAGCCGAAAGTGCTACAAAGCACTAATAAATATACGGTAAGTATGCGTTTCAAAAAAATACTAACGTGGTGAACAATAGTCTATTGTTTCAGTGCTAAAATAGTTTCTGTAGGATTTGCACTTGCAAATACCGAACTCCCTGCTACCAAGACATTCGCTCCACATTCGAGGAGTTTTTGGTAGTTATCTAGATTCACTCCACCATCTACTTGTATGTAGGGTGTATGGTTTTTCATTTCAGCTATATTTTTGAGTTGTTGCAGTTTGGCGTAGGTGTTTTCTATGAATTTCTGACCACCAAAACCAGGATTTACGCTCATAACACAAATTAAATCTATGTCTTGAAAAACATCGTTGAGCAAATGTACAGGTGTATGCGGATTGATGGCCACGCCTGCTAGACACCCCGCTTCTCGAATAGCTCCAAGCGTACGGTGCAAGTGTGTACAGGCCTCATAATGTACCGTAATTACCTCTGCTCCGGCATCTGCACATGCTTGTATATACTCATCCGGGTTCACAATCATTAGATGCACATCTAGCGGCTTGGTAGCGTGCTTTTGTATGGCTTTCATCACCGGAAAACCAAACGATATGTTTGGCACAAAAACGCCGTCCATAATATCTATGTGAAACCAATCGGCCTCGCTTTTGTTGACCATTTCTACATCGCGTTGTAAGTTGGCAAAGTCAGCTGCTAATACAGAGGGTGCTATTTTATGTGTCATATATAGTAGTTAGAAAAATTTGATGTCTTTGATTATTTCCTTGCCGGCAAAAGCATTTACCTTCTCTATCAAAACGAGTTTATGATACCGCAATTCATTCTTGAGCGAGGGAGAATCTAGGGTAAGGTAAAGCGTTTGTTTGTTGATAAATAGCTTTGTTGTTTTTTGTGCAATCATTTTGCCAGCCACCTCTTCCCAGCTATTTACCACCCGCACCTCTTCAAACTTATCGCCTTGTTTGTACGATTTGAAGAGAACCTTCATGAGGTCTTTTAGTGTTTTTTCTTCTTGCAATTACTTGAGTACTACAGTGGTGTGTGGCTTACCTATTTCTTTACAAAAAGCGGAGAGCCGCTCTTCGTTGGTATCTGTTATAAAAATCTGTCCAAAGTTATCATTTTTGATAAGTTGTGTAAGCACTTGAGCACGTTCTTCATCTATTTTTTCAAAAATATCATCCAGCAGCAGCAGTGGCAGGATATTTTTTTTGCTTCGCAAGTATTCATATTCGGCAAGTTTCAGTGCTATCAATGCCGATTTTATTTGCCCTTGTGAGCCATATTTTTTAAGGCTAAAATCTCCTATTTCCATCTCTACCTCATCTTTGTGTATACCACTAAAACTACGGTGTACTGCCACATCTTTATTCCTATTCAACGTTACCAACTCATCATAGGTATTGTGTTCTAGCTGACTACTGTACAGCAACTTGACCTTTTCTTTCTCGCCAGACAGCAAGTGATATTTAGCTTCAAAAGTGGGAGAAAATTCTTCTAAAAACGCCTTTCTTTTCGCGTATATATCTTGAGCAAGTGGAGCTATTTGCATATCGAGGGTTTGTAGCAATGCCATATCCACATAGTCCTGCTTTAGGTGCTTGTTGCGGTGCTCTATTAGTTTGTTGTATTTTACCAAGTCTAGCAGATGACCTCTATCTACTTGGCTTAGTATCTGATTGATAAATGAACGTCTTTTCTCATTGGTGCCATACACCAACTCTATATCTCCTGGGGCTATTACAACTGCTAGGTATTGGCCGATGTGCTCTGTTATTTTTTTATAGGGTACATCATTCTTTTCCATGACTTTTCTACCGCCACGCTTAAATTTCACTTTTAACTGCACCTCTTCCCCATCGTTGATCGTGGAGATAATACCCGCTTGAGGCTCATCTGTCTGTATGCATTGCACATCTGTACCGCTAAAATAGGACTTGCCCAAACATAGAAAATGCAAGGCATCCAACACGGTAGTTTTGCCCACCCCGTTTAATCCTGCTATGGCTATCACGTCGTGATTGGTCTGCAGTTTGAATTCTGAGTGATTCTTAAAAAATATGAGTGATAGTTTTTGAACCTTCAATGGTGTTTTATAGATTGCAAAGATTGTTATTTTTGTGGCTTCAAATATAAAATGGCAAAAGCAAAGCACACCAAAGAAACTTATATCGATTGGTATCGATTAATGTTATTAATAAGAAGGTTTGAAGAAAAATCTGCTCAAATGTACGGTCAAAATAAAATCAGAGGATTTTGTCACCTGTATATTGGTCAAGAAGCAGTAGTAGCCGGAATGGCATCTGCCAAGCAAGATAATGATAAGGTAATCACGGCATACAGAGACCACGGTCATGCACTGGCTATGGGCATATCGGCTAACGAAGTAATGGCTGAGTTATTTGGCAGAATAGACGGATGTAGCAAAGGGAAAGGTGGCAGTATGCACATGTTTTCTAAAGAGCACAACTTTTTTGGCGGTCACGGCATAGTAGGTGGACAAATACCGCTAGGTGCAGGTATAGCACTTGCCGAGCAATACAAAGGAGAAGATGGAGTAGTATTTTGTTATATGGGAGATGGTGCTGTACGTCAAGGTGCATTGCACGAAACCTTTAATATGGCTATGGTATGGAATCTTCCTGTGGTATTTATTTGCGAAAACAACAACTATGCGATGGGAACATCTGTAGAGCGTACTACTAACGTACTGGACATATACAAAATAGCTAGCGGTTTCGATATGCCAGCTGAACAAGTAGATGGTATGAGTTGTGAAGCAGTACACGAGAGTATGGCTACAGCAGCAAAAAGAGCCAGAGATGGTAAAGGACCCACTTTTGTAGAGCTAAAAACATACCGCTACAGAGGTCACTCGATGTCTGACCCAGCCAAGTACAGAACCAAAGATGAGGTAGCCGAATACAAAGACGTAGATCCATTGGAGGTTGTTAAAAAAACAATCTTGTCTAAAAAATATATGACGCAAGAACAACTGGACACCATGGAAGAGGAAATAGAAAAAGAAGTTGCAGATTCAACTGAATTCGCTGAAAATTCTCCATTTCCAGATATATCCGAGTTATATACAGACGTATATGAAACCGACTATCCATTTATAGTGGAATAAGTATATTTTTGCAATCTTTTATTAGAAAATGAGCACAGAAGAACAATCAGCAGAAAATAAAGGCATTCAGTCTATCTCGGAGTTTTTAGAAACCAATAAAAACAATGTATTGATAGCTGGTATAGCACTTATATTAGTAGCAGGTGGTATTTACTACTACAACAACTCTTACGCTCCAGCAATGGAGACCGAAGCTAGCGAAAGCCTCTTTATGGCAGAACGCTATTTCAGTCAAGATTCTTTGGATAAAGCACTCAATGGAGACGGATTAAATTTAGGAATGAAAGACATCTCAGATGAGTTTGGATCTACAAGTGCTGGCAACAGAGCATCTTTCTATGCGGGTAAAATATTACTTGAAAAAGGACAGTTTGAAGAAGCTCTTGGTTACTTGAGCGATGTGTCTATGGACGATGAGATAATGGCTGCACAGGTTACAACACTTAGAGGCGATTGCTACTCAGAAATGGAGCAATACGAAAAAGCGGGTGACACGTACATGAAGGCTGCCAATATGAGAGACAATAATCTTACTACTCCATATGCACTGCTTAAAGCAGGTGCTGCCTATGAAGAAGCAGGTGAATTTGACGATGCAAAATCTGCATACGAGAAGCTACAAGCAAACTACTCCGATAGTAGATCATCTGACCGAGTAGAAGCTAGAATTGCCCGAGTAGAGGCTAAGCTTTCTGCTGAATAATGGCCGATTACGCTAATCAGACTTTCTTAAATGAGGAAATCAATCTCCCTCATACCAATTTTAAAATAGGTATCGTTACCGCTTTATGGAATACGGATATCACAGGAGAACTAAAAGCTGGTGCACTACGTACACTCAAAGCTGCAGGTATTTCTGAGAATAACATCGAAAGCTGGGATGTCCCCGGTTCCTATGAACTGATCTATGGGGCTAACAAGCTAGCCACAGAAGGATTTGATGCTGTAATATGCCTTGGCGTAGTGATACAAGGAGAAACACGACACTTCGATTTTATCTGCAATGCCGTAGCAAATGGCATTAGTAATACTATTCTAAAGCATAACATTCCGGTAGCTTTCGGGCTACTCACCACCGACACG
>CAWVTO010000129.1:0-6147 GCA_963932895.1 uncultured bacterium | reverse complement strand
AATATAAATGAACCAATGGGTTTGTTTGGAGCCTTAAGGCCTGCACGTGTACGCTGTATAGCTTTGGTAAGCTTAGCTACAGCTTCGTCTTGACCTATTACACTTCCCTTTAGCTCATCACCCATTTTGAGCAATCGATTTCCTTCTTTTTGCTGGATACGTTTGGTCGGTATACCGGTCATCATTCCAATGACATCTGCTACATCATCTTCTGTAACGGTGTAGCGTTGTGTTTTACTCTCTTCTTCCCACTTGGTTTTCTCTGTTTCTAGGTTTTCGAGCAGTGATTTTTCCTTATCTCTAAGGCGAGCAGCTTCCTCGTATTTTTGGCTTTTCACCACACGATTTTTCTCTTCTTTTATCTCTTCTATCTTTACCTCTAGTTCCAAGATATCTTGAGGTACATGGATATTGCTCAAGTGAACACGAGCACCTACTTCATCCATAACGTCTATGGCCTTGTCTGGCAGATGACGGTCTGTGATGTAGCGTACACTCATTTTTACGGCCGCATCAAGCGACTCGTCAGAATACGTTACACTGTGGTGATCTTCGTATTTGTCTTTTATGTTATTGAGTATCTCAAGCGTTTCTTCTGGGTTGGTAGGTTCTACCATTACACTTTGGAATCTTCGCTCTAGGGCTCCATCTTTTTCTATATACTGACGGTATTCGTCCAGGGTAGTAGCACCTACACATTGTATTTCGCCTCTAGCTAGTGCCGGCTTGAACATATTGGATGCATCCAGTGAGCCACTTGCTCCACCTGCACCTACGATAGTGTGTATCTCATCTATGAAGAGAATCACATCATCTGTTTTTTCCAACTCCGTCATCACTGCTTTCATTCGCTCCTCAAACTGACCCCTGTACTTAGTACCTGCAACGAGGCTGGCTAAGTCTAGGGTAACTACTCGCTTATCAAAGAGTACACGCGATACTTTGCGTTGTGATATGCGGAGGGCAAGACCTTCAGCAATAGCTGTTTTTCCTACACCGGGTTCCCCTATGAGTATGGGATTGTTTTTCTTACGTCTACTCAAAATTTGAGAAACACGTTCTATTTCTTTGTCACGGCCTACGATAGGGTCCAATTTGTCAGCCTCTGCCAATTTTGTCAGGTCTTTGCCAAAATTGTCGAGTACAGGCGTCTTGCTTTTGCTCTTAGTTCCTGGCTTATTTGGGGCTGCAGATTTGCTGCTTTCCTCGTTATAAAAATCTTCTGGAGAGTCTGTACTCATCTCTATTGTCGTATCTGGAAGTTTGTCTTCCATGGCACTTTTAAATAGATCATAGTCTACTCCAAACTGATTCAATATCTGCGAAGCTACATTGTCTTCATCTCTAAGAATAGAGAGTAATAAATGCTCTGTACGAATAACATCGTCTTTGAATATTTTTGCTTCTAAGTATGTGATTTTCAGTGCTTTTTCTGCCTGTTTGGTCAATGGGATATTGCCAATATTGGTAGACTTGCCTGTGGTGTCTCGTATACTATCTTCTACTGCTTTCTTCAATCGTAGCATATCTATACCCATACTCTTTAAGTGGCGTATAGCTTTGCCGTCTCCTTGACGGATGAGACCTAGAAGAAGGTGCTCTGTGCCAATATAACTATGGCCCAAGCGGATAGCTTCTTCTCTGCTAAATTGAATGACTTCTTTTACTCCTGGTGAAAACTGTGCTTCCATTATATATATCTACTAACAAATATAAGACCAAAAAGGTGTGACCTTCCACCATATTTCTGCCACAATTGGCAAGTGGCTATATTTTTAGAACCACTTTGACTACGGCAAAATAGAGTTATGAGCATCCTGCAGTTGATAACTATAAAAAGTGTGCCTGCCAGCCGTTTATTAACCCAAGGGTTTGTGACTTAAAACACCTAAATTCGTACAACACGATGGGGCCGAAAACAAGAGTGTGGATAAGACATGTCTGACACTAAGCCTATTAGCTATGTTGAGTAAGGTTGTCAACGCTCAATGCACATTTTAGGTAACCCTGTGGATAAGTAGAAATACGCTCAAGACGTGAACGATAGGGCCGTGAACCGCCTTATTTTTGACCAGAATAAAAAGGAATAACATCCTTATCTACCAACTAAAAAAATAGAATAACAATAGAACGAATGGATAATAAACGAGTAGCAAATAAGAAGAAGACAACAACCTTTGGCAATATGGATATGTCTAAACTTCAACCGCAAGCTCGTGACTTGGAGGAAGCAGTACTTGGAGCAATGATGCTCGAAAAATATGCTCCAGAGAAGGTGGCCAGTTACCTCAAGAAAGAGGCATTCTACGTAGAAGCCCACCAGCATATCTACGAAGGAATCATTCAACTATTTACAGATGGCCATCCAATAGATATACTGACGGTTACGGAGCAACTGCGTAAAAACGGAACGCTCGAAGCGGTAGGTGGAGCCTATTATGTGACTACGCTTACCAATAGAGTAAGTAGTGCTGCCAACATAGAATACCATGCTCACATCGTGATACAAAAGAGTATACAGCGACAGCTGATTACGGTAGCTGGTGAGATAGGAACCAAAGCTTTTGAGGAAACTTCGGATGCGTTTGAATTGCTCGACCAGTCGGAGAAAAAACTCTTTGAGATAAAGAACGAGAGTATGACCAAGAGCTATGATACCGTTACGGATCTGATAGCCAAGGCCATAAAAGACATAGAAGAAAGTAAAAGCGATGGGGAAGAAGGCCTGACGGGTGTTCCTACCGGTTTTACAGAGCTAGACCGAATGACCTCGGGATGGCAAAAGAGTGATTTGATAATACTTGCTGCTCGTCCTGGTATGGGTAAGACGGCCTTTGTATTATCTATGGCTCGCAATGCAGCGGTACTTGCCAAAAAGAATGTAGCTATATTCTCCCTAGAGATGAGTAGTTTACAATTGGTTAAAAGGCTGATTGCTTCTGAGGCAGAACTTAGTTCTGAGAAAATAAGAAGTGGTAAGTTAGAAGAGCACGAGTGGCAGCAGCTACATACTCGTATTAGTACGATAGAAGATGCAGGTATTTTTATAGACGATACGCCAGCACTTACAGTACTCGATCTCAAAGCAAAAGCACGTAGAATGCAACGTAAACGTGGGTTAGACATGATTATCATCGATTACCTACAGCTAATGCGTGCCGAAGAAGGTAATAAGTCTGCGGGTAATCGTGAGCAGGAGATTTCGTATATATCGCGTTCGCTCAAAGGGCTTGCCAAGGAACTTAATATTCCGGTAATAGCACTGGCACAGTTAAGTAGAGCGGTGGAGCAACGTCAAGACAAACGACCTATGTTATCCGATTTGAGAGAGTCTGGATCTATAGAGCAAGATGCGGATTTGGTGACGTTTATCTTCCGCCCGGAGTACTATGGTATTACACAAGACGAAGAAGGAAATGATAACGAAGGCCTTACAGAAATAATCATACGTAAGCACAGAAATGGTTCGCCAGGTACGGTGAATCTTAAGTTTATCAAGCACTTTGGTAAGTTTTCCGATTGGGGATACAGCGACTTTGGTCCAGATACCTTTACCGATAACAGTGTGACCATGCCTAGTAAGATGAACGATATGGCACCTTATGAACCGGACGGTGATGTGCCGTTTTAGGGAACTGCCGTATCTGCTTTCTGATTGACCGTTGTACTTGGCTAGGGTGAGAACTGAAACTCAAGTTTCAAGTAGCAAGTTCAAATATCAAGTTCAAAATTTGCTTTATGCGATATACACGCTTTTCTATTAGGTCTGTGATTGCTATTGTGTGGGAATTATTCATACTTCTACTATGCTCAGTACGATTCAAATTCTGTTTCGTGGGACTCCGACTTAGCTATTGTTATACCTCCATTTTATAGGCTGTTCTTACCTAATTAAGGTGAGTACACGATGAACTGACGAATAAATGCCTAACTATACCAACGGAATTCACAAAAAAAAACCGATGCGAAAGCATCGGTTTTTTTGTAGGTGTTTTTTTTACTCTGTAATAAATTTTCCTTTCATCATGCCCCAGTGGCCAGGGTAGGAGCAGATAAACGCGTAGTCTCCTGCGGCAGGTGTGGTAAAGGTGAAGTATTTCGTCTCGCCTATTTGCACTACCGGAGAGTGGGCTATTACATTCTTGTCGTCTGGATTTACGTATCCATTTTCTTTGAAACTCAAACCGCCTTGTCCTACTTCATTGGCTGTTCCTTCTTGTATGAAAGCAATGTTGTGTGGCATGGTAGCGTCTGTACTTTGGTTTTCTAGAGCTACGGTGAGTTCTTTACCTGCAGGTACTTTTATGCTCTTGGTATCAAAACGCATTTCGCTCATATTGGCACCTGTGGCTACTACGTATATCGTATCGCTTTGGTCTACCGATATAGTTGCTTTCACCGGTGTTGTACTTAGTTCCTGGCTTTCGGCAGAGCCAAAACCGTCTTTTTGTCCTCCGCTACACGCTATAAGTGATAGGGCTAGTACGCTGAGTGTTATATAGTTTGTCATTTTTTGAATAATCCTTTTAGTTTGTCTTCTGCTTGCTTTTTGAGGTTTTGTTTTTGTTTATCGGCCTCTTCTTTCAAGCGTTGTTCTGCCTCTTTTTTCTTTCGAGCTATTTCGGCTTCTAGTTTTGCTTTGGCTTCGTCTGCACGTTTTTTGGTCGCGTCTTTTATTTTATTGACCTCGTCTGTAGCTCGCACTTTGGCTTCTTCTTTCTTCTTAGCTACTTCATTACTAACCGTATTCTGTATGTTTTGTTTTAGCGAAGATTTTATCTCTTTCAGGTTGAGTTTAACATCGGGCTTTTTGAATGTGCCACCTATTTTTATGGCTAGATCTAAGAAATCTTTTGGGTTGAGTTGTAGGTTACTAAAACGTGTACCTGCTGTAAGTCCATTGACTATGCTCGTCTCATTTTTGATATAGGTGCTGGGTATGCTCAGTATTCCCTTGTAGTCGATAGAGCCATCTAGCTTGGAGATGCCATCTATCGATAGTTTGGAGCTATCTATGAACATGTCAAAGGGAGAAACGAATAACTTTCCGTCTTTTATACGGAAGGCCAGTAAACAGTCGCTTAGCTTTTGTACGTTGAAGTGATTGGTGCCCAGTTGGGTATCTATGCCTTTTAATACGTCTAGTTTTTCTACGGTTATGTTTTCCAAGTTGAGTGACCCTCCCAAGTTGATGCTTTCCAGTTTAGGAGACATGTCGTTGTTGAGCTCAGTGGCCATTGTGATTTTGGCGGTAGTCATTGCCTGTACTTGGTTGGCAATAGGAGCGAAGGCCCTTACTAGTTTAAATTTAGCAAGCAAGTCGGCTACTTTTATATCGGAGTACGATATATCAAAGTTGGCTAGCGGTTTGGTGATGTCATAGGTGTAAGCTCCTTGCAGATTTACCCTACCTCCCAATAGGTCTGTCGTAATATCATGCAATAGCAATGTGCTGTTTTCTACTCCTAGTTTCCCATTAAAATTGGTTAGCTCTAGGTCATCATACTGGAGTTTGTCTATGGATGCAGTAAGGTCCAATTTCACATCTCCGGGTATTTCTACCAGCGACAGTTCCACTGTTTCTCCATCCGAAGCTGCCTCCGTCATAAAATCATTGGCATTCAAGTTTTTGGATGTAAGAAAAGTGCTGCCTGTGAGTGCTTTGTCGGCCAGTAGATAGGCGAAAAAGTTGTCAAATTTTCCGGAGAAATTAATGTCATTTTCACCAATTTTACCATCCATTACGGGTATGTTTACCACTTGGTTATGTACTATTATTTTTGCATTTTTTACTTTTAAAGGCTCGCTCATATCTGTTGTTTTGTATACGAGGTTTTGAGCATTTACCACTCCATTGGAGGTAAATTTATCAATAGACGAAGCTGTAATGTCGTTTACTCTGCCTTTTATTTGAACGTCTGCATCCAGCATACCGCTTATCTCCGTTCCATCTAGGGGTATTATTTTAGACAGATTGGTAAGGTCTAGTTTGCCTTGTGCATCTGCATCCAACAGTGTGTTGCCAAATATATCTTGCATATTGAGTTTCAGGTCAAACGGGTCGTTCTCCATTTTGAAATGCATTTTTTGAAGATCAATAACAGTGTGGTCTGTATTGCCATCTTTGCTGTATACGTGAAGGTCTAG
>CAWVTO010000128.1:0-6169 GCA_963932895.1 uncultured bacterium | reverse complement strand
TTGGTTTCCGTTGTGGGTTCTTAGGAATGCTGCATATGGAGATTATACAAGAGCGACTGGAGCGAGAGTTTGGTATGACGGTAATTACTACGGTACCAAACGTTAGTTATCACGCATACCTGAAAAAAGATCCGGACAATATAGTAGTGGTAAATAATCCTACGGATCTTCCGGAGCCTAACTATTATGATAGACTAGAAGAGCCATATATCAATGCTCAGATTATCACAGCCGGTGACTATGTAGGATCTATTATGTCACTTTGTATAGAAAAGCGTGGAGCTATTATAAATCAAGTGTACCTAACCAGTAATAGAGTAGAACTTACGTTTGAAATGCCCATGGCAGAAGTAGTTTTTGATTTCTATGATAAACTAAAAAGTGTAAGTAGAGGCTATGCCAGTTTTGACTACCACCCAATAGGATACCGAGAGTCTCAGCTAGTCAAATTAGACATATTGCTAAATGCAAAAGTGGTAGATGCACTAAGTGCAGTAATACACAGAGATAAAGCATATAGCTTTGGTAAAAAGATTTGCGAGAAGCTAAGAGAGCTTATCCCGCGTCACCAGTTTGAGATACCTATACAAGCAGCTATAGGTGCAAAGGTTATTTCTAGGGAAAATATACGAGCGATGCGTAAAGACGTAACGGCTAAGTGTTATGGTGGAGATATTTCGCGTAAGCGTAAGCTACTAGAAAAGCAAAAGAAAGGTAAGAAACGCATGAGACAAGTAGGTAACGTAGAGATACCTCAAAGTGCGTTTATGGCGGTACTCAAAATCGACTAACTGTTTTATATTCTAATAGCCTAACAATTCTATCGATATTGGGAAGCACCTAATTTTTAGGTAGACATGATAGATT
The DNA here is from genome assembly GCA_963932895.1 of uncultured bacterium. Taxonomy (GTDB): domain Bacteria; phylum Bacteroidota; class Bacteroidia; order NS11-12g; family UBA9320; genus UBA9320. Next base: position 5,302 of record CAWVTO010000128.1, on the reverse strand, counting down.
CTGTCTGTTTCCAAAGTACGGGCAAAACACGCGAGTACAAATGAAATTGCGTGTATGGTTTTAACCGCTTTCATTATGCAGCAATTCCGTCTGTAGGTTGTGAGGAAATTAGAAATTAACATGTCGTATTTTAGAATCAAGAAAAAAGAATTTTACTTGAATTTGGGTTGGTAACTCTATGACAGTAGATGATGCCTAAACCTATCGTCAAATGGAATAATTTATTCTAGTTTGACTACAAACAGAGAAGGACTTCTTACCTGCCATTCTCCATTAGAACCCCTTGGGTAAGCCAATTGGCTATGGCTTGACGGTTGTTTACGATTAACAAACGCTTCTGATCAAACTCATTTTGGATGTTACCTAGCTCAATGTATACTACTGGAGGTTTACTTTCTCTCAACGTATGCAGGTCTCTACTTTTTACCACGCCTTTGTAGCCACGGTTTACTTGGTGCTCTTCGTATTCAGATTTTATGGTTTTGAGCATGGTGTTGGCCATCTTCTTTCCTATGGAACTACCCGGGTAGTAGTAGAAGAAAATGTCTACCTTTTGGGTAACATATCTACTGTCAATATGGATCTCTATTACGCGTTGTATCTTAGCTCCTTCTTTGCGGTGTTTTTCGTAGAGCTCATTTATTTTAGAGGTGCGTTGTTTCAATCTTCTGCCCTGATTTAGCGGAATGCTTTGGTTATACCACACCGTTTCATCTTTATCGCTTTCGAGGTATTCATTATCACGGATACCGTCATCATCTCTGGTGATAAGATAAACCGTAGCACTGTGTTGCAATAGGTCGCGAGCATAGCGTAGGGTGATATCGTATGCGTACTCATCTTCGCATAGAATGTGTCCGTCTTTTTTACCAATTGCTCCGGGGTCTGGGCCGCCGTGACCGCTAAGGAGGTAATACACTTGACCTTCAAGTCTCTTCGTATAGATAGGCGTTTTTTCGTGTTCCTTACCAAAAATAGGGAAGTTAGCGTAGCCAATGGGCTTGGTGGTTTCTTGGTCTATGTCTTCTTTCTGGCTAGTAAGGCTCGGATCTCCGTTACCTATTTTTGCTTTTATAGCATTTATTTTTTTTATCTCAGACTCTACTGTACAGTAAAGTGCATGTACGGGAACCCAAAGTACTTTGTCCACCCTGTAGTCAAACTCTCGCAAACCTTCCTTGTACATCTCTTCATTAAACTCCTGTATGTATACCGCAAGGTCGTAGTTGTTGTTATCTAATGTGGTTCGTATGCTTACGTCATTATAGTCGTATACATAAATGGGCATTTTGTATGCCTTTGCTAGTTGCAGTTGGTCTGTTCGCTTTAGACTATTGAGTGTAAGAAATGTATCGATGTTGCAACTATGAGCCGCTAGGTTATAGCGATTGAGTACTATCGAGATGCCATCTCCTTGTTTTGCTCGTATTTTTAAATATTCTTGAGCGTAGGTATTGCTAAATAAAACAATAAATATGAGCAGTGATATGTATCTTTTAATTTGACCAGCCATGTGTTCCTGTAAGTGGAACAAAGTTAAAATCGCCGTGTGTAGTTTCGGTGTATTGATTATCATCATTGCGTGTTACAAGTATCATTTTTTGGACATCCAAGTCTCCCACGGGAGCTACTAGTCTACCATTGGTAGTAAGCTGTTCGGTGAGGGTTGATTGAAGCTTTGGAGCAGCTGCGGTCATTATTATTTTATCAAACGGAGCTAGCCCAGGCAATCCCTGTGAGCCATCGCCATAAATAGTAGCAATATCTAAGCCTAGTTTTTTGAATAGTTCAGTTGCTTGGTCGTGCAGTGGTTTTACAGTTTCTATACTGTATACCCGAGCACCCAATACTTTCAGTACTGCACTTTGATAGCCAGAGCCTGTTCCTATTTCCAATACCTTGTCTCCTTGCTGTATGTCGAGTAGCTCAGTTTGCTTTGCTACGGTATAGGGCTGACTTATGGTTTGTCCACCATCTATTGGAAAAGCAATGTTTTCATAAGCCTTATCCAAAAAATCTATTGGGAAGAAAAAATGACGCGGAACAGCCTGTATTGCTTTGAGCACTTTAGGTGATAAAATTCCTAATTTTTTTAATTCTTTAACCAACTGAGAACGTTGACCTTGTAATTTGTAGGTGTCTTTGAGCAAGTGTTTACTTTTTGGTACGCAGCAAATATCATTGTTTTTATCAGACAAAAAATTCGACCTTATTTCGTACTCAGAAATCGGAAGGAATATAGTGAGAGTTGGAATAATAGGAACAGGTAATTTTTCGGCAAAAGTGTTACATACTTTACGTGCCAATACTTCATTCACCGTTGTAGGTGGATACGATTGCCCTCAACTCTCAGATTTTGAGTCATTTCCCTCCTTGGAGGATCTCTTACCGGTAGTAGATAGTGTTTTTGTATTTGATATTCTTGCCAGTAACTATGACCAACTTAGTTTGGTAGTGAAATATGGTAAGCACTTATACTTGGAAAGTCCGGGGTTATGTAGTCGCAGAGATTTACGTAACCTAGAAATGCTCGCATACGAGTCTGGTACAGTTATTCAAATAGGATTAAAGCAACGTTTTTACTCGTTTTATGATGATTTGGATAAGTACGCTGTAACACCACGTATAATTGAAAGTAGTCGTTTTGTGAAATTCAATAAAAAATCTACTCATCTTAGTGTCATAGATGATCTTATGTTGCACGATATAGATGTAGCACTGAAGCTAAGTGATGCAGAAGTGAAGTCTATATACAGTACGGCTGTAGGTGTTCTCTACAAAGACCCCGATGTGGTCAATACACGTATAGAATTTTATAATGGATGTGTGGCAAATTTGTCAGCAAGTAAAATATCTAATAAAGAGGTTCACCATACCAAGTTTTTTCAAAACAATACATATTGCTCCATAGACTACGTACAGCAAGTGCTCAAAGTACAAAACAACACAGGAGATGAGACCAGTTCTGGTGAAGAATGGGGAGTGCGTACGTCCTATCGTCAAGCCGAAGATAGTGACGGTTATATCGCAATGCTCGAAAAAGAACTAAATTCGTTTTACTATTGTATTACAAATAATGTAGAGCCCATTGCAGGAATTTCTCAATATTTGCAACTCCAGTCAGTGACGGATAAAATAAAAGAGCAATTAGAACGCAATTTCACCACCAACGCTTAATACTTCCAATGCTACTTTTTGTAGCATTGCTTATGCTTGTGCCTAGTTGCACAGACAAAGAAGAACCTATTCCCGCTTATTTGTACATCCCGCTTATAGAGTTGGAAGTATCCACAGACGGTACTCAAGGTAGCAATGCTCATGATATACTGGACGCTTGGGTGTATGTAAATGGGCAATTGATAGGAGCTTTTGAAATGCCTGCGACCATACCTATATTGGCTAGTGGCAATAGCAGAATAAACGTGTTTGCAGGTGTGAAGGATAACGGATTGACCAATAAACGCATTCGCTATCCGTTTTATCGCTCATTTGATACAGATATGGATCTTACACCTGGCAAGGTAGATACCCTTATTCCTAAAATAGTATACAGTCAGAACGCAAAATTCTCGTGGTTAGAAGATTTTGAAGATGGTAGTGTTTCTTTAGAAAAAAGTGGAAGTTTCACTACGGTAGATAGTCTGTACATTACAGAAAATCCTGCCGATGTATATGCCTATAATGGTACTACTAATTTAAGAAGCGGTGCTGTAGATATACCCGGAGGAGCTCATGTTTTCGAAAACAGTACCATACAAAGTTATGCTTTGCCAAGATCTGGACAGGATATTTACCTCGAGCTCAATTTTAAGTGCAATACAGAAACGGTAATTGGTTTATACCCTATTACGAGTAATGTAGTGCAAGGATTTCCTCTTGTGAATCTTTTTTCTACGGTAGATGAGTTTGGCGAAATGCAATGGAAGAAAGTTTACATAAGCCTAGTAGCTGATGTGAATAACCCAGAGTATGCTGGTGCCGAATTTAGACCATTTATCTCTGCTCAAACCAATAGGGCAGAGGAGTCGAAATTGTTTTTTGATAATATCAAACTGGTTCACTTTTGAACAGGAAACGACTCATACTAAAATACATAGCCATAGATTTTCTCGCTGCAATGCTAGCTTGGGGGCTTTTCTTTGTTTATAGAAAATGCTATGTAGATGGAGGATTTAATCCGTACTACCTACGTTACGTATGGGGAGATAGTAAATTATATATCGGCCTTCTTGTGGTGCCTTCTTTTTGGATTATGCTACATGCTCTTATTGGTTTGTACCGCAGCGTATACCGCAAGAGTAGACTTAAAGAGTTTTTTCAAGTTCTGACTACGAGTATGCTAGGCGTTCTTATCTTGTTCTTTACTCTAATATTGGATGATGAGGTGAGTGCCTATCGCAGCTACTATGAGTCACTTGGCGTATTATTTACATTGCATTTTGTGCCTACAGCTCTATTTCGTATTTTGCTCTCTTCTCGTATAGCTCACAAAATAAAGAGTAGGGAGATTGGGTTTCAGACATTGCTTGTAGGTTCAGGGCCTAGGGCACAAAAAATATACAACGAGTTGGCCTCTGCTAAAAAATCGGAAGGCCATTTTTTTAGAGGTTTTGTAAATATAAATGGGGAAAACACGGTTGTCGAAAAAATAACTAAACTAGGTAGCAAAGATGAGATACCAAGGATAATAAATGAGTTTGGAATACAAGAGGTGCTTATTGCCACAGAAGAGCATCAGAAGGACCAGATAGCGTCTATCATAAGCAAGCTAGACGGACTGAATGTGATTATTAAAATTATTCCAAACCTCTATCAGCATCTTGCGGGTATGGTCAAAATGGGCAATGTCTTTGGTGCTGTGCTCATACAAGTGGAAACCAATGTGCTTCCACCATGGCAGAAATTTCTAAAAAGAAGCTTTGATATTGCTACTTCGTTGCTTGTACTTGTATTTGGACTACCGTTGTATATTCTAATATCAGCCTTGGTAAAATTAGGGAGTAAAGGTCCCGTATTCTATTTCCAAGAACGAATAGGACTGGGTGGTAAGCCGTTTGATATTATTAAATTTCGAAGCATGAAAGTGGATGCAGAAGCAGGAGGACCGCAACTGAGCAAGGAGAACGACCCACGTATCACCGGCATGGGTAAGTTCCTGCGAAAGACACGTTTAGATGAGTTTCCTCAGTTTTGGAATGTCCTCGTAGGGGACATGAGTGTTGTAGGAAATAGACCAGAGCGTCAGTATTTTATTGATCAAATCGTAGAAAAGGCTCCACACTATCGCAGACTGCAGAAGATA
>CAWVTO010000127.1:0-6239 GCA_963932895.1 uncultured bacterium | reverse complement strand
AACTCCTGTACTGGATGTAGTGCATGTATTGTATCATGTAGTATAGAAAACAATGTGCCTATAGTAGGACGAGATGAGGTAAGACGTAGACGTGAGATGCATTGGTTGCGTATCGATAGATACTATAGTTTTGAAGCTCCGGCTAAAAAAGACTTAGAATTAAGCATTGTACATGGTGGAGATCAAACAGTAGAAGCAGGAGAGCAAATGACCAAAGAAAAGGTTATGGAGGCTTACTCTGAAGCATCTGAAGATGAAAGTACTGCATATGACTACTACGAAAATGTAAAAGTAGCACACCAGCCAATGATGTGCCAGCACTGTGACAACGCTCCTTGTGAGACGGTATGTCCAGTACTAGCTACTACACACAGTAGTGAGGGTCTTAACCAAATGACCTATAATAGATGTATTGGTACCAAGTATTGTGGTAATAACTGCCCATACAAGGTGCGTAGATTCAACTGGTTTAGGTATAACGAAAACGAGAAATTTGACTATCACTTCAGTAATGACCTTGGTAAAATGGTTATTAATCCAGACGTAACTGTACGTTCTAGAGGAGTAATGGAAAAATGTAGTTTCTGTGTCCAACGTATCCAATCTACTAAGCTCACCGCTAAACGTGAGAACCGTAAAATGAATACGGACGAATTTACTACAGCTTGTGCTCAGACATGTCCTTCAAATGCAATTGTATTTGGCGACCTAAACGATAAAAGCAGTGAAATAGCTCAGCTATACGCTAACGATAGATCGTATCACGTACTAGAAGAACTCGGTGTAAAACCATCTGTACAGTATATGACTAAGATTAGAAACACGAAAGCAACTTCAACCAAAAAAGCTCACTAATTAATATGTATTCAGCAGATATAAGACAGCCGCTCGTAACCGGCGGAAAAACTTACTCAGATGTCACAGCTGACATCTGTAGACCTATTGAAAATAAACCTACTAATTCTTGGTGGTTAGGATTTTCTATAGGTGTAGTACTCTTACTAGTACTAGCAGGCACATTAGCTTGGACAGTATGGGAAGGTATAGGTACTTGGAATACCAATAAATCTGTAATGTGGGGTTGGGATATTACCAACTTCGTGTTTTGGGTTGGTATAGGCCACGCAGGGACATTGATTTCTGCTGTACTACTACTCTTTAGACAAAAATGGAGAATGTCGATAAACAGATCGGCAGAGGCAATGACAATATTCGCTGTATTCTGTGCAGCAATATTTCCTTTGTTTCACATGGGACGTGTATGGTTAGGCTTCTGGCCTCTCCCACTTCCAAATGCCTTTGGTTCTCTTTGGGTCAACTTCAACTCACCACTGTTATGGGATGTGTTTGCGATATCTACTTATCTATCTGTATCCTTGGTGTTTTGGTACCTAGGACTTATACCAGATATTGCCACAGTAAGAGATAGAGCTACTTCTAAAGCCAGAAAATACTGGTATGGCTTTTTCGCGATGGGATGGAACGGTTCTGCTAAGTCATGGGGACGTTATGAGGTTGTCGCACTTATCTTAGCAGGTATTTCTACTCCACTTGTACTCTCAGTACACACCATTGTATCTATGGATTTTGCAACATCTGTAATACCTGGTTGGCACACTACTATATTTCCTCCATATTTCGTAGCAGGAGCTATTTTCTCCGGTTTCGGAATGGTACTCACACTTCTTCTTATTGCAAGACACGTGATGAACTATCAAGATTACATCACTAAGGAACACCTAGAAGCTATGACAAAAGTTATACTTCTTACAGGTTCTGTAGTTGGTTTAGCCTATATCACTGAATTTGTAATTGCAGCATACTCCGGGTATGAGTACGAGCAATATGCATTTGCCAATAGAATGTTTGGACCTTATGCATGGGCATATTGGACTATGATGTTCTGTAACCTTATGGCACCACAAGTATTTTGGAGCAAATGGGCACGAACTACACCTTGGTTCATTTTCGTCATCTCTATTGTGGTAAACATTGGTATGTGGTTTGAACGTTTTGTAATTATCGTAACCTCACTACACAGAGATTTCTTACCAAGTAGCTGGGTGATGTATCACGCTACGTGGGTAGAGGTAGGTATATTCTTAGGAACATTTGGTTTGTTCTTCACATGCTTCTTCTTATTCGCTAAATTCTTGCCTGTAATCAATATGGCAGAGATTAAAACTATCATAAAAGACAAAGAGTAATATGATTGATAAAAGTATATTATTAGATGATAAAAAGTTTACTGTAGGCATCTTTGATGACTCAGATAAACTACTGAATGCCGTAGGCACACTTAAAAAGAAAGGTGTAAAGATATTTGATTGTTACACTCCTTTCCCGGTGCACCATTTAGACAGGGCTTTAGGGTATGAGAGAACTAACATTTCGATAGGAGCATTCTTATGTGGTCTATTGGGATCCCTTACGGGTTTCACCCTAGCATATTCTATGAATGTGGTAGATTGGCCAATGATAATAGGCGGCAAACCACAGGATATATCTGTATTTACCTCATTTATTCCTGTCATATTTGAGCTTACTATACTCTTTACAGCTTTTGGTATGGTAATATTATTCTTTGCTCGTACCAGAATGATACATGGTATCAAAGAAGATTTGCTATCAAGAAGGCAAACCGATGATCATATGGTATTAGCCATAGATAATGGAGAGCCACAAGATATGTCGGCAAGCGAAATACAATCGCTACTCGCTAGCGAGGGAGCAATAGAAGTAGATGCTTCTCGAACGTCTTTCAATACGTCACTTACGGATGAAGAGGAACTTGCTAAACAATTAATGACAAAATAATCCGATGAAACTAACCAATATATTAAAGTACGGAATTATCCTTGGCATACCTGCACTTAGCATGGTATCCTGTGTAAGTTCTGGAGATAATCCAGGCATAGAGTATGCACCAAACATGTATATCTCTCAAGCATACGAGCCGTTTAGTCAAGACAAAAAATTTGACAATAATCCCAATGGAATGACAATGAGACTTCCCGTAAATGGAACTGTTGCTCGTGGTCAAGCTTCTTTCATATATCCGCACTCCAATACCGGTGATGGATATGCCGCAAGTGCTGAATACACTCCATGGACCTCAGCGACAACTGATAATGTAGAAGAAGGAGAACGTTTATACAATATCTACTGCTGGCACTGCCACGGTAAAAAAGGTAAAAATGACGGCCCCATATTCAAAGACAAAAAAATGCCTGCTCCATCATGGCCTAATTACCAGTCTGACTATATCAAAGAACTTCCACTTGGGAAAGCATACCACACTATTACATATGGTAAGGGTCTTATGGGTTCGCATGCATTTATGCTAGATCCTGAAGAAAGATGGAAAGTAATACACTACGTAAAGTCTTTGGCATTCGGAGACGATTTTACGTATGCTACTGAACCTTCTTCTATCTCAGAAAGTACTACAACCGAAGGTAGTGAAATACTAAACTCGGTTTCTGATAGATCACAAATAGCAGAATAGTAACAGAAATTAATTTATAATCGAAACTCAATACAATGGGACACCATATAATACAAGAAGTATCGCAAGAAAAATTTGAATTCACAGGAAGAGCTAAGATGATTGCCATCGGACTTTTCGTAATAGGAGCTATACTCGCGGGTGTAGGTGCTATGGATGTGAAAAATCATTGGGATAGCATCGGTCATCATGCTACAGAAGAAGTACATGTAGACGAGGCTATAGAATCTCACGAAGAAGCTCCACATGGAGATCACCATGCAACTCTTGCACAAGACGAACACGGTCATGTAGGAGAAGGAACTAAAGACCTTCATTCTGATGCTGGTCATCACGGAGAAACTGTTGACGGACACCACGGACCTACCTGGATGACAAGAGTATGGGCCAATCTTCTATTGAATAGTTACTACTTCTGGTTATTTGCTGTTTCAGCATTATTTTTTATAGCAGTAAACTATGTAGCCAATGCAGGATGGGCGGTTATGCTTAAACGTGTTATGGAAGCTCAAACGAGTTACTTATACCTGGGTTCGGCAATACTACTAGCTGTAGTAATCGGCAGTAGAAAGACACTTTATCACTGGGTACAGTATTTTGACGATCCATCAGCTCCAACAGATGCTATATTAGAAAGTAAATCTTGGTTACTTAACAATACTTCACTTTTTTTCTTCATCCCTTTCGTACTTACAATTTGGATACTAATACGTATGAAGCTAAGAAACAATAGCATATCAGAAGACAAAGATAAAGGACTTAGTATGTTCAAAAGCTCTACGAAATGGTCTGCATTCTTTATTTTCTTTTTCGCATTTACTTTCTCAGCTTTATCATGGTTAATCATTATGAGCATAGATGCACACTGGTACTCAACCATGTTCTCGGTATACAACTTTGCTATCTCTTTTGTGACAGGATTGTCTGTCATGATGGTTATTGTTCAATACCTCAAGGCTAAAGGATACATGGAAATGGTATCTGATGAAGTAGTACACGATTTAGGTAAATTCATGTTTGCATTCTGCATTTTCTGGGGATATATCTTCTTAAGTCAGTGGTTGCTTATCTGGTACACCAACCTTCCAGAGGAGACGGTATACTTTGCCGCTAGACTAGAAGGTGGTTACAAAACCTTATTTGCCGTAAACATCTTTATGTGCTTCTTAGCTCCATTCCTTGTCCTTATGATGAGAGGTGCTAAGCGTTCTCCAAAAGTACTGCTAACAGCAGCAGCAGTAATACTCATAGGACACTGGATAGATACCTACTTACTTATCATGCCTGGTACTGTAGGAGACAAAGCAGGAATAGGAATGCTTGAAATAGGGACGACTATGGCCTTTGCAGGTATATTCATATACGTAGTGCTTAACTCACTGAGTAAAGCTAACATGTACCCTATAAATCACCCATACGTATTAGAATCTGTCAACCACGACGTTGGACCATAATACTCAACTAAAGAAATGAAAAAAGGCTTTGAATATTCGTATTCAAAGCCTTTTTTATTATACCCTAATTTACCTACTTCTTCTTGCCCTTCTTTTTCTTCTTTTTGGGAACAAGCTTCATCAGGGATTTCCAATCGTCTTTCCCATCATCAGCCAACTCTACGGTATCATTATACTCCGATTTAGTGACCGTGGCTCTCGCTATTCCCACCGTGGTATACTCTTCTATAGCTACAATTAGTGGTTTCTCCTCCTTAGCACAGAAAGTAATCGCTTTACCTTTTGCTCTTCCTCTACCCGTTCTACCCACCCTATGTACATAGTTTTCTGCAACCTCGGGCACATCATAATTTATAACAAAGTCTACCCCTTCTACGTCTATTCCTCGTGCCGAAACATCGGTTGCGATTAATATTTTACACGCATTTGTTCTAAATGCCTGTAAGTTTATTTCTCTGTCGCTCTGCTCTACATCACCATGCAACGTCAAGGTATCAATACCCGCACGCTCCATGGCTGCTTTTACGCGTTCAGCCCGCACCTTAGTACGTACAAAAACAATAAATTTCAGTCCTTCATTATCATTTATCAAACGCTGTAGAAAAAAACGCTTGTCATCCATTTCTACATATATAATCTGATGATTAACATTCTTACTTACTGGATCTTTGGGAGATACCTGAATACGAATGGCCTTACTGCTGACCATCTTGTAAGCCTGCTGCTTTATCTTCTTGCTTATAGTAGCAGAGAAGAATAGCGTCTGGCGTCGTCCAGGTATCTTCTGTACCAAATCCTCAATATCTTTTGCAAAACCAAGGTCTAACATATGGTCCGCCTCATCAAGCACAAGAATCTCTACTTTATCCAGTTTGAGATACCCTTGACTCACTAAGTCAAATAGACGACCAGGAGTACTAACGATAATATCCATACCCTCCAGTAACTTATTGATCTGATGATCCTGTTCTACTCCACCATAGACGCAAAGGGATTTCACATTTGTATTTTTACCAATCTGATTGAACACTTTCGTGATTTGTTGTGCTAATTCACGCGTAGGAGCCATTACCACCGCACGAACAAAACTTCCTTTTACAAAGGCTTTGTACTGAATACTTTGAATTTTATCTATAATAGGTATAGCAAAGGCTGCTGTTTTACCTGTTCCGGTTTGAGCAATAGCTAACAAATCCTCTCCCCGCTGTATATGCGGCAAACACTTAAACTGAATATCCGTGGGTCTTTTGAAACCCATTTCTTCCAGATTCCTCTTA
>CAWVTO010000126.1:0-6337 GCA_963932895.1 uncultured bacterium | reverse complement strand
AAACTTCAACACTTTAACGTTTATTGGACTCTTATCTTCGCTTTTAGACAAGTTATAATTGAAAAATGACTTCAAGGTAAATAACATTCCGCCACTGAGCTGGGCACGAACTTCCTTATTGAAAAAACCCTTTCGGACAAATCCTATATCCGCTTTATTTTCTCGCAAGTCATGAATATCATCAATATAAAAACCTCCCTTTTCTAAGTAAATCTTGTCAATCGAAATAATGATTTCATGGATGTTTTGAGAGTAGACGTATAAGTCAGAAAATAAAAGAGTTGTAAAAAGTAACACAGTCAGAAGTCTCATAGCATAATTAATCTGTTACAAAGTAAAATAAAATTACTGAGCGAAGCTAACAAGCGTCAAAACACAACTCGTTCACTACACAAAACGCACACAAAAAAATAGCTGAATGAATATATTAAGAATAGCCTTATATCAAAAACTCTTCTCCTCTGTCCGGGATAACAACTTTGGTTCTTAAATCCTCCTCAAGTGCGTCTTTCAAATCATACATTGCCTCTTCTTCTCCGTGCACAAAGAATATATTCTTCAGTTTATCAGAATTTGATTTAGCAAAATAGTCTTGTAGTCCTACCGTATCCGGATGAGCACTAAATACATCTGTAGACAATATTTTTGCGTACACATATTTATCCTTACCCTTGATGCGAATAGAACTCTGACCCATCAATAACTGAGCACCGAGCGTACCAGGTGAACAAAATCCTGCAATAAGAATAGTACAAGACGGGTTTTGTATATGATCACTAATGTGGTGTTGTATCCTTCCCCCTTCTAACATACCCGCAGACGATACGATAATGCATGAATCTCTATATTGCTCCATGTCTTCTACATCGTCATCGTCTTCTACGAGGTGTAAACTCTTGAAATCAAAGAGACTGCCGTCATTGTCCCGTTTATAGTCTTGGGTTTCCACATTGAGGTAATGAGAAAATCTATTATGAATATTGTTACTAGCTAGTGCCAATGGGCTATCTGCAAATACTCTAACGGGCGGCAACTTGCCTTCATTGAATAATTTTTTGAGTGTAAAAAGCACAGATTGTGTTCTCCCAACACTAAAAGCAGGTATTATTAATCGACCATCTTGATTGATACAAGTATTGGTCACTTGCTCTATGAGTACTTCTTCGGCGGTACGTTTTTCCTTGTGGTGTCTATTGCCATACGTAGTTTCACTTACTAGCATATCCAAGTCCTTCATTGGTACAGCGTCTACAATCAACTTGCTTCCGGGGTTGCCCAGATCACCTGTAAAGCCTACTATTTTAGTGTTTCCACCTTCCTTTATTTCGAAGCGTACACTTGCTGCTCCTATGATATGACCAGCTTCGTGCAATGTAAATGACACTTCATTATTTAGCTCAAATTTTTCATAAAAAGGTAGTGTGAACAAGTGTTCGTTAGCCTCTTTTACTTCTTTGAAACCGTAAAGTTTAACGCTCTTGCGTCTTTTACTGTTGTTATTCTGAATATTTACAGAGTCTATCCATAGCTTCTCTAACAAGTATGCCGTGGGTTCTGTACATATTATTTCTCCTCGAAAACCTTGTTTTACTAAGTTTGGAATGTTCCCACTATGATCTATGTGTGCATGTGTAAGAATAAGGACATCTACTTGTCGTGCATCAAAAGGGAACTTAGAATTTATCTCTTTATTTGTCTTGTCCTCGTAGTCTATACCGCAATCTATAAGAATGGTATAACCGCTATCTAGCTCTAATAAGTGCATGCTGCCTGTTACTTGCTTGGCAGCTCCCCAACATGTGTACTTCATTTCCTACTTATAAACTTATCGTGCAATAATAAGTTTTGATGTACTCATATATTTATTATCTAAGCTATAGATGCTAACAGTATACAAACCATTAATAAGCGAACTAATTTCTACCGGCATATTATTCATCACTTCCTTTTGCATAACCACTTCTCCCAGACTGTTACTCAAGGTTATTCTGGCTGTCGTTTTTAAACCTATTATTTGAAAAACACTTGATGCGGCATTGGGATAAATACGAAAGGAAGTATCGGGTACATCAGCTATTCCAACGAGCAGATCTATTCCTGCAAAATATAATGTTGCTGCTACTGCTCCTTTTATCACTTGCTCAGTGGCCTCTGTATCCATATTAAAAACTCTATCTGCCGGACTATGATAAAAAGCATCGTAATCACTTTCTTGATACAGTCCTGCGATAGTGTAACCTGCTCCTTCGAAAGGAATATAATCACTACTAAAAGCACGACCAATGACTGGTTCTAAATTGGTATACTGGCTAATGATAGTGGCCAATGTATCTGTTTTCGAGAAAGATAAGGCATCATTTTCTGCTATTCTATTTCCCTCATCTCGTTCACAGACTATTTTGCCATTGTCAGAAGATTTGGTTCCTCCAAGTTGATCAAGATTAAGCATTAGGCTCACTACCTCACTCGTATCTAGTGTGTTGGCCACGTAGTGACTACTCCCAACAAAGCCTTGTTCTTCTCCACTAAAATTGATAATTCGTACGCTTCTTTGTGTAGGCACATCTGCTATGATACGTGCTATCTCCATAGTAGCTACTACGCCACTCCCGTTATCATTGGCACCATAGCTGGTATTGTGTGAGTCATAATGAGCTCCCAAGATTATCCAAGTATTCGTATCTTCTCCTTGTTTTTCTATAATAATATTTGATGCGGAACCATTATTGAAAGAGTCTAACGACACACGGTATCCGAGAGATTCATAATATTCTACCAGCCAACTATTGACTGAATCCAATGTTTCTGAGCCTGTTTGTTTTATCCCAAACTCTTCATAGGCAATTAGTTTTTCTTCCACATTAGAAACAGTCTCCACTTTATCTGCGATGAAGGAAAAGTACTGCTGAGCAAACACATTGCTTAGTGAACAAGTAACGACTAGGAGAAGGTATACTCTCTGCATAGCTCCAAAGATACAGCAATATCAATATGTATAACACGATCCAATGGCAAGAATTCTGCAATTTTTTCGGGCCACTCTATGAAACATAGGTCGCTGCTGTCTATGTATTCCATAAACCCAATATCTTCTATTTCTTCTGCACTGTTTAAGCGATACAAGTCGAAGTGATGAATGGTGTCACTGTTGAGTTTATAGGTATTTACAATAGAAAAAGTGGGGCTGTCTACATCACTTATTTCTCCACCAAGGTAGTCTACAAAATGCTTAACAAATGTTGTTTTACCAGCACCTAAATCACCTTTTAACAGAACGATATTTCGTCCATTTCCCATTTGGCTTTTGAGGTATCCTCCTAGCCTACAAAACTCTTTCTCAATATCACAAATCGTAAAATGCACTTATTTTGGCTCTAGAGCGATAAGCGGTATCATCATTTCTTCCATACTAATACCACCGTGCTGAAAAGTATCTTTATAGTACTTCGCATAGTGATTCAAGTTATTGGGATACACAAAGAAATCATTCTCCTTACTGAAAATATACGAACTACTCATATGCAGCTTTGGTAACATAGCATCGTGCGGATTTTTCACTTCGAATACATCTTTGGCTTCGTAGCTAATACGTCTACCCGTTTTGTACCGTAGGTTGGTAGTGGTATCCTTATCTCCCTGCATTTTCACCGTTTTATCTACGCGTACACTTCCGTGGTCAGTAGTTATCACTATTTTAATGCCCTTTGCACTTAGAAAACGGATAGTTTCAAGAAGCGGCGAGTGCTCAAACCAACTCAATGTCAATGCTCTGTAAGCAGCCTCATCTTCTGCTAATTCTCGTACAATTTTACTGTCTGTTCGTGCGTGAGATAGCGTATCGATAAAATTATACACGATGGTTACAAACTCCTCATTTACCAGGTTTGGCAATTGTTCTACCATCTGTTTAGCGTTATTTAGATTGGTTACCTTGATATACTTCGACTCATAGCCTGTTTTCAATCGTTTGAATAAGTCATTCAAGAAAAATGACTCATGCAGGTTTTTCCCTCCATCTTCTTCATCATTGCTCCACTTATTGCCATATTTTCGCTCTATATCCATAGGCATCATGCCACTAAAAATGGCATTACGAGCGTATTGCGTGGTGGTAGGCAATATGCTCATATACATATCCTCAGAGGTAGTACGGTAGTATTTGCTTACCTCTTTTTGGATCACTTTCCATTGATCAAAACGTAAATTATCCAACAGCAATAAGAAAAAAGGTTCTCCCTTTTTCTTGTGTGGTAAGATTCCTCGTTTCATAAGGTTATGAGACATCATTGGTGCATCTTCGTTATCTGCCGCAGCCGATAAAAAATTGATATAGTTTCTGTTGATATACTTCGAGAACTCTCTATTGCCGTCTTGCTTTTGTGTTTTGAGAATCTCTTCCATCCCAGTCTCCTCACTACTAGCCATCTCTGTCTCCCAGTACACTAGTTTTTTGTAGGTTTCTTTCCATTTCGGCCAATTCATATAGTCCATAAAAGCCATGCCGATATGACGAAAGTCTTGTTGATAACGCTGCGTTACGCTTTCTGTTTCCAAGCGTGTATTATCAATAAGCTTCTTTATGGTACTCAGTATCTGTCTGGGGTTCACAGGTTTAATGAGATAGTCCGCTATCTTGCTGCCAATGGCATCTTCCATAATATGATCTTCCTCACTCTTTGTGATCATTACCACAGGAATGTTACCATCAATCTCTTTTATGATTTTTAGAGCTTCTAGACCAGAGACTCCAGGCATGTTTTCATCTAAAAAAACAAGGTCGTAGTTGTTCTCTTTTACCTTATCCGTAGCGTCTAATCCATTGGTTACCGTAGTTACTTCGTATCCTTTCTCTTCTAGGAAAAGCAAGTGTGCTTTTAGGTGATCTATTTCGTCATCTGCCCACAGTATTTTGATATTATTCATATATTTGGTCTTCCTCTTTTACCTTTGCTACTTAATTTAGCATGTTCACTTTGCAAAGCAAGTAATATTTCAACTCTTAAAACAGCATTTTATTTCATAGTCTTGAATAAAAAGAAAATAATAAACGACCCAATATATGGTTTCATCACCATACATCATGATTTAGTCTTTGACTGCATGCAACTGCCAGAGTTTCAACGCTTGCGTAGAATAAAACAACTGGGCCTCACCAGTCTGGTTTACCCGGGTGCTCAGCATACTCGTTTTCAACACGTAATAGGTGCTATGCACCTCATGTACACAGCGGTAAAAAGCCTAAGAGCAAAGGACGTTATTATCTCAAAAGAAGAAGAAATAGGTGTGCTTCTTGCCATCCTTTTACACGATATAGGCCACGGCCCATTCTCGCACAGTCTCGAGCATTCTATTCTTACAGATGTACACCACGAAGACATAAGTAGTGAACTCATGCATCGTATTAATAAAAAAATGGACGGTCAACTTGATCTGGCTATTGAGATATTTGAGAATAAATACCCTAGGCCATTTCTACACCAGCTCGTTAGCAGTCAGCTAGATATGGATAGGTTAGACTACTTGCGTAGAGATAGTTTCTACACAGGAGTATCTGAAGGCACCGTAGGTATAGAGCGAATAATTCAAATGCTCAATGTAAAAAACGAGCAACTTATAGTAGACCAAAAAGGAATCTACTCCGTAGAAAAATTTCTAATGGCCCGTAGGTTCATGTATTGGCAAGTCTACTTGCACAAAACATCCATAGCGGCAGACTGTATTTTACTTGGTGCTTTAAAACGAGCCAAAGAACTAATGGCAAACGGAAACGAACTGTTTTCTAGTCCTTTTTTGAAATTTTTCTTAATGCAAAATTTCACCAAAGCTGACCTACAGAAAGAGGAGGTTATCGCTAACTTTTGCAACCTAGACGATAATGAAATTATTAGTGCCCTTAAAGTTTGGCAGTATTCAGAAGACACTACCTTGAGTCAACTCTGTCAGATGATACTTCAACGAAATCTGCTAAAAATAGAAATTTCAGACTCCCCATATTCTTCGGAGTATATAGATGAAAAGAAACAAGCTGTTGCATCTCAACTCGGTGTAGATTTGGACCAATGCGATTACTTTGTATCTACAGGACAACTCAGTAATAAAGCATACTCAACGAATGGTAATGCACTAAAAATAGGTATGAAAGATGGTACACTCAAAGAATTGTCTGAAACTTCAGAAATCTATAACCTCACAAATGGTCAGAAACCACAGATTAAATATTTTATTACCTCTGTGAAATAGGTTAAATTTGCCACCTCTTGAATCTCACAGCAGCACAAATAGCAGAGGTTGTAAACGGCACCGTAGAAGGAAATTCTGCAGTAGAAGTAAGCACAGT
>CAWVTO010000125.1:0-6383 GCA_963932895.1 uncultured bacterium | reverse complement strand
GTCAAACAATCTTTTAAAAGGAAAAAAAGGAATTATATCGGGAGCATTAGACAGTAATTCTATTGCTTGGAAAGTAGCCGAGAAGTGTGTAGAACAAGGTGCTGAGATAGTACTTACTAATGCACCAATAGCCATGAGAATGGGAGCTATTAGTGAGCTTTCTGAAAAATTGAATGCACCAATAATACCTTGCGATGTAACAGATAATGAACAAGTCGTAGACTTAATAGCTAAATCAATGGAGCATTTTGGAGGTCAATTTGATTTTATGCTGCACAGTATAGGGATGAGTTTAAACGTACGAAAAGGAAGGGAATATACCAATCTCAAGTATGATTGGACGCACAAGACGTATGATATATCTGCTTTGTCTTTCCATAAAATGCTGCAAGCTGCTTATCAAGCAGATGCTATTAAGGACTGGGGATCTGTACTAGGACTAACATACATAGCGGCACAACGCGTATTCCCAGACTATAGTGAAATGGCAGAAAGTAAAGCAATACTAGAGAGTATAGCTCGTAATTTCGGCTACCACTATGGTAAAAAATCTAAAGTACGTGTAAATACTATATCTCAATCTCCTACAGTTACAACTGCAGGTAGTGGAGTAAAGGGATTTGACGATTTTATAAGCTACGCTGCTAAAATGAGCCCATTGGGTAATGCAGATGCAAATGCCTGTGCAGACTATTGCATATCATTGTTTTCTGACTACACGAAAATGGTTACCATGCAGAACTTATTTCACGATGGCGGGTTTAGCACGACTGGAGTAAGCAACGAAGTACTCAGATAACACTAATTGTGTCATATGACAAATAGAAATTCTATCGTGTCGTATTCTACTATACTCCACCAAAAAGAAGGGTGCAGTTACTTGAGAAAAGAAATTACTGGATCACTACATTTCGCTTGAAAACAAAGCGAAATATAGCCGTCTAAACCAAAATAGAGTCTCTATTACATACAGTCGACTTTAAATACGGATGATACTCCATTCTACCTAGAGCCACAATCTATCTCGCCATCTTGTTGACCTGCATATAAATAGTGGTCACACTAAGAATTTTGCCAAATGACACTCGTATATTCTAACCACTACGGATATTACAACCATCTTAAACAGTTGTTTTAGAATAATTTATAGCTCTACTCCCATCTCTGCAAGTACATCATCTGCTTCACCAAAATACTTCATTACGTATAGTACATAGCGAATATCTACACCGATGCTTCGGCTATAGCTCTCATTCCATGCGTAGTCGTTTATTGTTGCTGTATATGCTCTGTCAAAGTTAACACCAACTATTCTACCCTTACTGTCCATTATAGGACTGCCACTATTGCCGCCAGTGGTATCCATATTGTACAATAGACCTACTACTACCTCACCGTTCTTAGGATGTTTGAGTACATCTGCAGGCTCTATTTCTTTCATCTTGTCTATGTACTCCTGTTGCAAGAAATAGTCTGGGTTATCGGTACCTTCTGCTTTTTCAAGAATTCCTTTTACAGTGGTAAAAGGACTCATAATCACACCATCTTCTGGTTCATACCCTTTGATATATCCATAAGTAAAACGCAAAGTACCATTAGCATCTGGAATAAATTCACCTCCGTTTAGATTCAATTCTAAATCATTGAAACGAGGTATAATCTCATCAATCTCCGCATTAATCTGGTTCATTTCTACTTGCATAGCACCAAATAGTTTATTAACTTTAGACGCAATAGTCACTAAATTTCCTTTTGTTTTTAAATGCTTGGAGAGGCTAATGTTCATTGTACGGGTTGCTTTGGTTACGTCATACAGTTTTGAACTCTCCCATAGTTTCGCAGCATAGGCCTTTATTACTGCTCTATCTTGCCCTATTTTGCCCCACTGAAATATTTCTCTTACTTCTCGTAATTTGCTTTGAGATAGACGATAAAATAACTCCGTAAAAAGCTCTTTCTCCAACGACTCACGATTGACGACACCTCTGTAGCTACCTAGCGTTTTTAGTATCGCTCCTTTATTCTCTTCTATATAAGATTTTTTATCTTGAGATGCCATTGCTCTCTCTGCATACAACGCGGTGTATGCTGCACCTGCAAATATTCCGTTGCCATAGAGTTGGTTGAAGTACAAGTAGTCGGTACTGAGCTCAAACTTGCGTTTGTACAATTCTTTATTCTTATCGAATAGAGACACATACGAGCTTAACTTGGGATTACTTTCTGCATACTCTCGCAACTTGTTCTGATCCTTGTAGGTTTGCTTAATAACATCTGTACGCTGCAATCCTTGCATCTTGCCCTTAAAGTTCTTTGTAGTATTACTCAGACTAGCTATTCGACCACCATAGGCCAACTGCAAATCCACATCATCTCCTATGAACTTCTTTGTAGCCTCTATTCTATAATCAAACCAATCTGATATGATAGGTAATACATAGTTGTTCTGATAGTCTAAGAACTCCGCTGTTTGATTGCGATACGTTCTTCCTGGATAGCCCAGTATAAAGGTAAAATCTCCTTCTTCCGTTCCTCTCGGGTTTACTTCTAAGTGAGATTCGGGTGTGTAAGGCACACCATTTTCGTAAGCACGCACTACAGAGAAGTCTGCATTGTGTCTGGGCCATTCCCAATTATCTGTTTCTCCACCAAATTTACCTATATTTTTAGGGGGCACATAAACAAGTCTTACATCATTCAAGGTTTTGTATCTGAACAGCGTGTAGTTTTTGCCTACCAACATTTCAGAAATTTCTACTGTAAGATTGGTATATTTTTTTTGCTCTTGTTCTTCTATCTTGGCAATGTTATTTTTTATGGTCTTTTTGCGTTCTAGTGCGTCCATGCCTTCTCTGGTACCTGCCAATACTAGAGCAGAGACATCAAAGTATGACTGAGTAATCTTACAAGGTAAAGTCGTTTTTATCTCCTTAGATTGGTCATTAGCATAGAAGCCATTCTCTAAGTAGTTATTTTCTGAGCTACTGGCAGCAGCTACTTGACTAAACACACAATGATGGTTTGTAATGATAAGTCCCGTCTCTGAGATAAAAGAACCTGTACATCCTCCGAGTCTCACTAGTGCATTTACCAGGGCGGGTCTAGACTCATTATATATATCATTTACGGGGATCTCTAATCCCGCTTTTTTCAAGTCAAGTTTAGAAAGGTCACTCATCGGAAATATTCCCTCTTCGTCCACCATATTTATAAACGAGAATAGTGAGCCCGAAATGAGCATTAGAAGGACTATTTTTTTCATGATATTGTGTTAACTGGTGATTGTAAATATGTTTCTAATCAAAAAATGAGGCTTTGATGAAATTGGTAAGCATTTCGTTTCCGCTATCCTTAATATCGTTGACTTTACCGCTCCATTCATTCATACCCTTGTGTATAAATATTACATCATCACCAATATCAAACACGGTTTTCATATCGTGTGTGTTTATTATTGTTGTAATATTAAATTCTTCGGTAATTTGTTTTAGTAGCTCATCTATGAGTCTACTCGTTACTGGGTCTAAGCCTGAATTTGGTTCGTCGCAAAAAAGGTATTTAATATCCAAAGCAATTGCTCTCGCAATTCCCACCCTCTTTTTCATTCCACCACTTATTTCAGCCGGAAACTTATTGTTAATTCCTACCATGTCTACCTGCTCTAAGCAAAAATCAACACGATCTCTACGTTCGGCCTTAGTCATATTGGTAAACATTTTAAGTGTGAACTCTACGTTTTCTTCTACGGTGAGTGAGTCAAACAACGCTGTTCCTTGAAAGAGCATTCCTATCTCCTTTCGTACTTCACGGAGTTTACTGTATTCTAAATTTGTAAAATCACGATCATCGTAGAAGACATTTCCACTCGTAGGATTCAAAAGGCCTACCATGCACTTCATCATAACACTCTTACCGTGTCCACTACTACCTATCACAAGGTTTACCTTTCCTGTTTCAAACTTAGTAGATATACCCTGGAGAACCTCTACCCCGTCAAACGACTTTCTTACGTCTCTTAACTCTATCATAACATTAACTGAGCCAATAGATAATCTGAAAACAATATGGCCACTGCACTATAAACAACTGCTTTGGTACTACTAGCCCCAACCTCTAAAGCACCACCATTGGTGGTATATCCTTGAAAAGCAGATACCGAAGTAATAATAAAGGCATACGTAAAGGCTTTTACAAGTGCGAAGAACAAGTTGTAGGGTAAAAACGATTCTCTTGCTCCTTGCAAATATTCTTCAGATGTAAGAATCCCAGAAGCTTCTCCAGCAATAATGCCACCTAGATTGCTCAAAAAAATAGAAATAACCACAAGAAGAGGAATCATGACAAGACCAGCGACTATCTTGGGTAGTGCCAGATAACCACTTGAGTTGATACCCATCACTTCTAAAGCATCAATCTGCTCACTTACCCGCATTGTTCCAATTTCTGAAGCAATGTGTGAACCCACTTTACCAGCCAATACCAGACACGTAATGGTAGGTGCTAGCTCTAGCATACTACTGTCGCTTACTATACTGCCAATTACTGGCTTAGATATGAGCGGGGAAATAAGTTGATACGCAATCTGTAACGTAGTAACCGCACCCTGAAAAATAGCTATAATAACAACGATAGCAAGAGAACCAACTCCTATATTATTCATCTCTGTAATGGTACGGTCTATATAAACACTCAATTTCTCTGGCTTGCTGAACATGCCTTTGAGAAAGAGTAGATATTTACCGAAGTGATAGAAAAACGACATATCGGCTGTAAAGATAATGCCTTCTGATATTTGCACTAAATAAAAAGTCCACAGCTTGTCTATAACTAGATCTAAAACCAAATAAAGAAACACAAATAGCACCTACATTTGTAGTAAGAACACAATCAAAATGAGGGTAGCAGTAGTAAGTGGAGGAACAAAAGGAATAGGAAGAGCAATTGCAGAATTATTCCTAAGCCAAGATTTTAAAGTATATATATCGGCTCGTAACGAGGCCAAAGACTTTGTACATGAAAATTTAGTACAGTGCATCGCGGATCTTTCTACCAAAGAAGGTATATTGGCATTTGCTAATTCTGTAAAGAACCAAGCAACTAAAATAGATGTTTTGGTTAATAATGTAGGTGTCTTCATCCCAGGCAGTCTCATAGACGAAGAAGATGGTTGTTTTGAAACACAGATAAACACCAATCTAGCCAGCACCTATCACCTTACACGTGCTACTATAGACCACGTAAGAGCATCGGACAAACCCTACATCTTTAACATATGCTCTACGGCAAGTATCACCCCATACATGAATGGGGGGTCGTATTGTATCAGTAAATATGCACAACTAGGATTCACAAAGGTCCTGAGGGAAGAACTAAAACAGGACAAAATAAAAGTAAGTGCCGTAATGCCAGGTGCTACTCTTACCAATTCTTGGGCAGGATCTGATTTACCAAAAGAGCGTTTCAGTGAGCCACAATCCATTGCTCAACTGATATGGGCCGCTTACCAATTGCCCGATTCTACCGTAATGGAAGAAATCCTTGTAAGGCCAATCGATGGGGATATAACGTAACAAAATGTTGCGAACTCCTGACAATAAGTGAACTTTATCTATCGTAAATTTGTAGAAACAATTATTTTTGAAAAAATTAATATAATATCATACAATACAATGAAAAAACAAATACAAACAATTGCACTAGTAAGTCTGATAGTTGCCGGCTTCTCAATCCAAGTTAAAGCTCAGAGTGAAGTAAGAGCAAAAGGAATATTGGGGACGGAAATCGTAACTGATGCACAAGTAAAAAGCAACGTCAAAATGAAAGCAAACTATAGCAACTGGAAGTTTCCGGTAGATGCTATAGAGCAACTTACAAGTTTAGATCGGTTTGTAAATTTCCTGTTTCAAGATTCAACAGTACAATTTGTATCTGACGACGGTACTGCTAGATTTAACACTTGGACATCAGTAGGAGCAGCATTCACTCCTAACGACGAAAATATTGAGTTGTCTGATGATAACATTAAACTTTCTAGGTACAACGAGTATACCGTAGATTCGCTTTACTTCCCATATTTATATGTGAGATACCTAGACTCAATAGAGGTATCAGGAAGTATGACAGAAGTTGTAGACACTTTAGTTGTACAATTTTTTAAATCTGAAAATCTTGAAAGTAGTTCTTTTACTCCAACAAATGAAGATCCAGAATTGTATATGAAGCCAGACAACTGGACTCCATCGCTACTGGGTTCTAACAACACCTCTTATGAGATTAAAATTCCACTAAAGGGAGAGGACAGTACTACCAGACCATCTGCCGACGGTTGGGGTTCTAGAAACCGTGTTGTAGCACTTCCAAACGGATTTGATATCGACTCAGAC
>CAWVTO010000124.1:0-6388 GCA_963932895.1 uncultured bacterium | reverse complement strand
AGAAGATATGAAAGGCAAAAAAAGTAGTGAGGTCACAGAATACCTGAAAGGGAAAGCAGGCACTTCTTTTGAACTTACCATAGAAAGAATGGGTGAAGGGGAACTCACAAAATCTATAACGCGTGAAAAAATAAAGATTAAAAATGTACCCTATCAAGGAATAATTGAAGATGAAATTGGCTACATAAAACTTACAGGTTTTACGCCAAATGCCGGCAAAGAAGTACGCGATGCCGTAATCGATCTAAAGGGTAAAGGAGCCAAAAAATTGGTACTTGACCTAAGAAATAACGGCGGAGGTCTACTCCACGAAGCAATCAATATTGTCAATGTATTCGTGCCTAGAGGAGAGACTATAGTGATTACTCGAGGAAAATTTGAAGAAGATAACCGCTCGTACAAGACACTTAATAGTCCTGTAGATATAGAGATACCCCTAGTCATACTTATTAATGGCAACTCTGCCTCGGCAAGTGAAATAGTAAGTGGTGCTCTCCAAGACTTGGACAGAGCAGTATTGGTAGGTCGTAACTCGTTTGGCAAAGGATTGGTACAAACTACCAAAAGATTAACCTACAACACGAGTATGAAAATAACGACTGCCAAGTACTACATACCAAGCGGAAGACTTATACAGCGACTAGACTACGGCAACAAGGTGAACGGACGTGCTATCGCAGTGGCAGACAGTACCAAGAGAGCATTTAAAACACGTAATGGCCGTGCAGTTACAGATGGAGAGGGGATACAACCTGATATTAAAATTGATGTTGCGAAATACTCTGAAGTAGCTCAAGCTCTTTTAAGGAACAACCATGTTTTTCAATTTGCGAATGAGTACAGGAGCAAGAATGCCGAAGCTGTTGAACCAATGCAATTTGATATTACCGAATCGGTATATGATGCTTTTAAAACCTACCTCACCGATAAAAAATACGCGTACACCACCCGTACAGAAAAGGATATAGAAGACTTAGAGAAACAAGCCAAAAAGGACAATTATTTTGATCTGCTAAGTGCAGAAATCGAAAGATTGAATACGGCAATGGCCAGCACCAAAAAGAATGATTTAGTGAACCACAAGGAAGAACTCAAGGAAATATTGGAATATGAAATCATCAAGCGGTACTACTTTGAAAGAGGTAGGGTAGAAATCTCTTTTGACAATGACCCAGACTGGGCAAGAGTAAAAGAACTTCTTAGTGATAATGCCAAGTATAACACCCTCATAGGCAAATAACCCATTGGATTACACACTTCTATTTACGCTCTTTTTCTTTGGGATATTAGGCGGTTTTCTAAGTGGCTTGCTGGGCATAGGTGGAGGTATCATATTTGTACCCGTGCTAGCTACAGTGCTCACCAAGCTAGGGTTCCACGATCCTGAACTATCCAAATATATACTTGCCAACTCATTTGCAGCAACTTTTTTTGCAGGAGCTATTAGTACATTCAAACAATACAGACTCAATCAATTTTATCCGAAAGAGATACTACTGACATCGGCCTTGGCCATCCCAGCGAGCTTATTCATAACGCATTCCATAGCAAATGGAACCTGGTACAACGAAAGGAGTTTTACCCTCTTTTTTGTAATTCTATTGGTCATCACCTTAATTCGCTTCTTGTGGTCAAAACCAAGGTTAAACAGTACTGAACCCACGCCCGCATCGTGGAAATATCCTATAACAGGAATTATTACCGGTATTGTTTCTGGGCTTTCTGGATTAGGCGGAGGAGTCATCATGATTCCATTATTTACTCAACTGCTCAAAATAAACATTAAAAAAGCCGCTGCCATTAGCATAGGAGTAATCCCAATGATCATGATTCCGATGCTTGCACTCTATGGAAGCTATAATGCTCCAGCCTCTAGTTTTCAATGGCAAATAGGCTATCTACTGCCTACCTTATTTTTTCCGTTGGTAGCAGGACTTTTATTTGCAGCACCTCTTGGTGTATCTACTGGCCAAAAAGCGTCAAGTAAGTATCTACGAATTATATTTGCTGTTCTTATTTTCATTATTATCATAAAGACCATTACCAGTATCCTTTGATATGTTTCTAAAAAAAATAACCATTGTTTCAATTACCCTTTTACTGTGCATAGCCTCTTTTGGTCAAAAGCCCAGATTTAAAGATAAGCGGGTAGCAGCAAGAGTTAAAGCTCACATAGAATACTTATCAAGCAATGATTTAGAAGGAAGGTATACAGCCACCAATGGAGAAAAAATGTCTGCCGAGTACATCGCAGGCCAATTTGAAAAAATGGAACTCGTACCCAAAGGAGATATTGGATACCTGCAATACATTGGAGTGCCCAATATGCGTATGGCACAACCCAAAAGCTCCCTCAAAATAGGCGACGAGGCTCTTACCCTATTCACTGATTTTTACCCAATTAACATTTCAGCCAACAACGGAAGATATACCGGTGAAGCAGTAAATGTGAACTATGGTATAGAAGACCCTGGACTGAAAAACCTAGATTATGCAGAAAAGGATGTTAAAGGGAAAGCAGTAATTATAAACTTAGATATCCCTGGCGGCACCACCCAACACAATCGCTTTATAGCTTGGGAAGATGCAGAAATGAGAGCACAATATGCCATTTCTCTGGGGGCTAGAGCCGTACTTTTTTATACGACAAATAAAGAACTAAAACCCAGTGGCAAATTAGAAAAAACACTAGAACATATTGGTAAACCCGTACTTTTTGTCAATCGTGATTTGAGCAAAATAACGACGGAGCAAATAGACCTGAACCTCGATGTAATGCTCCTGACTATTCAAGCACATAACATCATAGGCCAAATTGACAATGGATCTGACCATACGGTACTAATTACAGCACATCACGACCATCTAGGAAGTGGCAACAATAGCCAGACACTACCACAGTATAAAAACCAGATACACAATGGGGCAGACAACAATGCCAGTGGCATTGCAGCTCTCCTAGAGCTAGCAAGAGAAATCACCTCTAAACCAAAAAAGTACAGCAACTATAACTACATGTTTGTAGCTTTCACAGGCTCAGAATTAGATCAACTTGGTTCCCGATTTTTTGTAAAAAGTAAGCCCTTTGGAACAATAGAAACAAACTATGTCATCAATCTAGATATGATTGGTCACTTAGACTCTACGAATAAGGAGTTATTTATAAATGGAACAGCAACATCTACCACGATGAAATCCATCCTATCTACTCTAAAAATTTCAAAGCGTAAAATCATTAAAGTGAATACCGATGGGCACGATATAGGCCGTTCTGATATGGAGTCATTTCGCAAGTTTGGTCTGCCAGCTGTACTGATTTCTACAGGAAAACAGACATACTCCAATACCCCAGATGACGATTCGAGCATTATTAATTACGGAGGAGAAGCCTTTATTATTCGCTACCTTACCAAGATGATTCGCACATTAGACAAGAATCCAATACTAAGGATTACCGATAAAGCTCAACAGATTCTTAACTCACAATCTGATACGCCATAGCTGCATCAACAAAAAAACGAAACAAAAACAAGCGTACTACAGTTCTAATACATAGACATGCAACTTACAGAATACATAAAACCCGGCAAAACACTCTTTTCTTTTGAAGTCTTGCCACCACTCAAGGGCAAGAGTATCGATTCACTATACAAAGCAATTGATCCGTTAATGGAATTTAAGCCCGCATTTGTGGACGTGACCTATCACAGAGAAGAATACATAGAACGTCCAAGAAAAGACGGCGGTTACGACAAAATAAGCACCAAAAAGCGACCAGGCACAGTTGCTATTTGTGCTGCTATAATGAATAAGTACCAGGTAGAGGCTGTGCCTCACCTTATCTGCGGCGGTTTCACCAAAGATGAGACTGAGAATGCACTTATAGATCTAGCATTCTTAGGTATAGAAAATGTACTTGCCCTTAGAGGGGATAACCTAAAAAACGAAAGAAACTTCAATCCAGAAAAAAACGGAAACGGCAATTCTTTGGATCTTATCAGACAAATTGGCGATATGAATAATGGTGTATACCAGGATCAAAAGCTAGAGAACGCTACTGAGACTAACTTCTGTATAGGAGCTGCTGGCTACCCCGAAAAACACACAGATGCGGCCAATATGCAAAGTGATCTCAAGTTTCTAAAGAGAAAAGTAGATGCCGGAGCAGAGTTTATTACCACTCAGATGTTTTTTGATAATAAAAAATATTTTGACTATGTCGATATGTGCAGAGCAGCAGGTATTATGGTACCCATTATTCCAGGAATAAAACCCATTACCAAGAAAGCTCACCTACGTGCATTGCCAAGTATTTTTAATATGGATATACCAGAACCACTGGCTAGTGAGCTTCATGACGCAAAGGATGATGCTGCCGCAAGACAAATAGGACTAGAATGGTGCATACAACAGTGCAAAGAACTAAAAGCCGCCAATGTGCCCGCATTGCACTTCTATACCATGAGCTTTTCGAGCAGTACCAAACAGGTTGTCTCGGAGGTATTTTAATCTAACCCGATGAAAGGTATCGTAACCAAAAGTACAGGAAGCTGGTACCGCGTTCTCATAGACGGCAAAGAGGTAGACGCTCGCTTGCGTGGCAAGATTAGAACCTTAGAGATAAAGAGTACCAATCCTGTTGTAGTAGGTGACGAAGTAACCTTAGAATACACTGGAGAGGAATATGCAATAAGTGCCATAAGCGACCGCTACAACTGTATAGTACGCAAGAGCAATAAACTGAGTAAGCAGTACCAACTCATTGCTTCTAACATAGACCAAGCCTTTATTATAGCATCACCAGCCAAGCCACATACTCCGCAAGGCTTTATCGATCGATTTCTAGCCACTGCTGAAGCCTATCATATTCCCGTTTCTATATTACTCAATAAGAAAGATCTAGACTCTCGCAAGGCAAATAGCCATCGGGATATGCTCATGGAGCTATATCCGAGTATTGGTTATAACATCTATAACGTGAGTTTCTTAGATGAAGAAGATACTGTGAAAATAAAGGAATTGGTTGCCAATAAATGCGTTCTTCTCGCTGGCAACTCTGGAGTTGGTAAGTCAACTCTTATCAATGCTCTACTACCGGGTTCCAATCAAAAGGTAAGTGCCATATCAAAGGCATATGGCCAAGGGCGACATACAACCACTTTTGCTCAGATGTTTTTAGGAGAAAACGGAACACGCATTATCGACACCCCAGGAATTAAAGATTTCGGTATGGTATATACAGAGCCGAATCAAGTAGGCCATTATTTTCCGGAGATAAAAAAACTGCAAAATCAGTGCAAGTTTAGCAACTGCCTGCACGCTGAAGAGCCTGAATGCAGAATAATAGAGGCAGTAGAGCGGGGAGAAATACCGGTAACGCGGTACGTTAATTACCTGGGCATTCTAGCAGAAGTAACCAAGTAGGCTTCTTAAAAACCATTTTTCTAGTACTCAAAAACGTCTTTATTACAAATGACAGTACTTTTATTTTGTTTAACTTTTTTTGAAAACAATTAAACAATCTCGTCTGTTAGAATTCCATAATCACTAAAAAATAAAACATTATGATTAAAAACACTTTTTTTTACGCTATGCTAATTTTGGCATCTACCACTTTTGTGAGTTGTTCTGAAGACTCAGATGAGGTAACGCCAACGCCTGCAACCACAACAAACACTATCATTGACATTGCTCAAGGAGATGATTTTACCACTCTCGCTGCTGCACTAGACCGTGCAAGCCTGACGGCTACCCTAAACGGTGCCGGACCATTTACTGTGTTTGCTCCTACAAATGCTGCTTTCACAGCGTTATTATCTGAGTTAGGACTAGGCGGATTAGATGAAGTATCAGACGATTTGCTAACAGAAATTCTATTAAACCACGTAGTGAGTGGGACGGTACTGTCTACCGATTTAACTGCTGGATATGTATCAACTTTGGCAACGGGAGCTCAAGATACAAAAGTATCATTGCTTGTTGACTTAACGGATGGAGTAAAATTAAATAACACAGCTACAGTAACTACTGCGGATGTAGTGGCAGACAACGGAGTTGTACATATAATCGACCAAGTTGTTTTAGTTCCAAACCTAGTAGATGCTGCAGTTGCAAACCCAAACTTCTCTATTTTGGTTGCGGCACTAACAGACGAAAGACTAGCAAATGCTGATTTCGTAAACACCCTTAGCGGCAGTGGGCCATTTACAGTATTTGCACCGACAAATGCAGCCTTTACCGCTTTACTAGCTACCAACGACGAATGGAATGGACTATCTGACATTCCTGCTAAAACTCTTGAGGCTGTGTTAAAGTATCATGTGATAGTTGGAGATAACATCAATGCCAGTGAGATAACAGATGGAGCAAAGCCAGCCACTTTCGAAGG
>CAWVTO010000123.1:0-6399 GCA_963932895.1 uncultured bacterium | reverse complement strand
GGATCCCACGCCCAGTAGCCACCAAAACTAAGTGACTCGTACGCCCAGAAACCACCCATGATGATGCCTGCTCCCAGTACCATCCCACCCGCAAGAGCCCATGGCAATGCCGGTTTTATCCAAGCTCTGTATTCTTTTTGGAAGAGTGAGGTAACCGCAAATGCAAACGGTACTATAGTGAGTGCAAAACCCAAGAACAACGTAGGCGGATGTATAACCATCCAATAATTTTGTAGCAATGGATTTAGTCCCGTACCATCTACCACATTTTCAAGGTAGTTTGGTAGTGAAAAAATAGGTGCTTGCAGCTTATCCCGGAGCAGCTCAAACGGGCTACTTCCCAGCGTATAGATATCTAAAATATTGACACCCAATAACATGGCCGTTAGCACAACTTGCGATAGAGCCATAATGGCTACAACGCCTCGCTCCCACCGTTTGGCTGTAAAAATGAGTATGATCCCAAGAAATGCGTTCCACACCATCCATAGGAGGAAACTCCCTTCTTGTCCTTCCCAAAAGCACGATATCATATACCGAAGCGGCAGTGTTTTACTACTGTGCTCGTATGCATACGCGTACTCAAAGAAGTGACGCTGTATGATAAAGAATAGGGTAACAAAGATGCCCAATACTGCAATAGCATGTATGCCATAGAACAGTCGTCCTAGCATTACATCTACACTACGGTCTTCTTTTGCTTTGGTGTAAAAAATGGCACTAAGAATAGCACTCACAAATGAAAGCACTACAAAGAAGTGCCCCAGGTTACCGATGAATAGGTTTTCGCCTACATAGGTTATATTTTCCATACGTTATAATTGAGACGCTTGAGCGTTCTTATTGTTTTGCTCATCCTTGTATTTAGATGGGCACTTTGGGATTACTTTGGTAGCCACAAAAATATCTCCATCTATATGGCCGTACATATTTACAGACTCAGCACGTTCAAAATCTTGTTGTTTTGGCTCACTAGAAACCACCTTACGCATGCTACCTTCTTTGTCTTTAAGATAAAAAGAGAAGTAGTTGGCATCCTTTACCGGATCATACACCATAGGCTTATTCTTTACCAAGAAACCAGTGATGTGATACGTATCTCCAGGATTATCTGCTGCTTCAGAGAATGTAGAACTTTTCTCTGCACCAGCATAGGTGCTCATTATTCCAGCTATGGCCACTGCTAGCAGCACGATCAATACAATTGCTTTAGGCTTCATCTCGTTCTTTTTCTAGTTTTGTTATCTTCTTGTCTAACCGTACTAAGTAAAACGCCAAAAGGCTAAAAATGATGACCAGTATAGCCACAACAACGTAAATTTTACCACTTTGGTAGAAGAAATCGTCTACCGGCGTTTGTGCCATAGCCGAAAACGCTATTAAAGTAAGTAACACACTATATTTCCTCATCTATTCTCTTTATTTCTGTTAATCGATGCTTGAGTGTGGCAATCCATACGCCAAGCAATATCCAACCTACCGTAGCGAGGTAAAACACCTTGCGTAGGTTATTGTCTAAATCTAATGTACTAAAACCCACCGTGTCGCCACTTGCAGGGTGTAAGCTCGTCTCTGCCATGCGTGGTATCACGATGATGAGTACGATGTATATGGGAAAGGCAAAAAGATTGTATACCGAAGAAAATTTTCCTCGCTTCACCTCATCATCTATACTGTTTCTAAGAATGTAATACGCCGTATATATGAGCATACCAATAGCTGCTCCATTGAGCTTAGCATCTTCTATCCACCAGGGGCCCCACGTAAATCTGGCCCAAAAAGAACCGGTAGCCAACCCCATAAGACCAAAAAGCATAGCCACTTTCACAAAACTACTGCTCATACTATCGTGCATAGGATTCCCCGTTCTTAGGTATTTTATACCGTAGATATACGATACCAATAGAAGAAGTATCATGGTAAACCACATGGGTACGTGAAAATGAAGATTGCGAATAGTTTTGGCAAGTATCCCTATATCATCGGGTGCAGGCATGAGCAACCCACCTACTATGGCGTAGATGACACAGACTACAGACAGTATTTTCCACCACGATTTCCTCATTTTTTTACTTGAGGCAAAGGTAGTAAAAAGAAGAACATGTCACATGACATATCGGTGTGTTCCTATGGCATTTACCTAACCAAACTTCCCGTCCTTTTTTTTGTCCAAAAACTGCCTACGACGGAGCATAACGTATCGCATCGTAGCAAATAGAGACACCCCAATGAACAAGTAACCAGAGGTTTTGTCTTGTACTTCTTGAGCACTAAGAATATCATACGCTTGAAAGATGCAGACAGCAGCGACTAACATCCAGATGATTTGTAATATGCGTGGTAAATTTTTCATTTTATATAAAATTGATGTAAGTCGGATAACATAGGATTTAAAATTACTCTTCTCCGCTTATTTCTTCGTCCAAATATACAATACCTGTTACTTTGGTAAACTTATAGTTCAAAAAACTCTCATCACTCTCAAATCCTTCTGCCATAATGATCTTTTCGTTGCGTATACGAACACGCACAGGTTTATCTGAAGTCACTCTGCGTTTCTTCTTATCCCAGATGAGTTCGTCTGTTTTAATCTCTTCATCCTTACGATTGAGTACACGTACGCTATCGCGTATCTCTATTCTGTCTTCTTTTTCGTAGTGCATAGCATACCGGGCGTCCAGTCTACTACTAGTATCGCCCATACCGTCAAAAAAGATAGCTCGCACCCCATTGGGCATTTCTAGCCGTGGATTATCCTTATCTGGAAAACGCTTCATCACAGGAGCAGATATAATAGCTCGCAGTATGGCCGAATCCGTATAGGTTATGGTAACTTCATTTGCGATTTCTACGGTTGAGCTATCTTTACGAGCATTGTGCTCAGATAGTTCTTCCAGTGTGTGGTCGGTAGTGCAAGCCATGAAAAAAGCGGCAGTAAGTATTACTGCCGCTTTTGTTCTATGTTTTTGGAAGAGCATTACTATTAGCTTCCTATTGTACGTACGGTAGTGCTTTCACCTATCCAGCATCCTACTCGGTAGCTATCTCCGTTATTTACTCCTTTAAAGAAGGCATCCTCTTTTCCAGGAAAGTAAGCCGAGTACTTGTTGATTTTGGCTTGTGCCACTTCTGCGATACTTGGGTCTATGCTCTTAGCCTTAGCATATTTATCTACTGCTACGAGGTATACTCCACCTCTACCGAGGTCTCCATTTCCGCAACTAGTTGCACTTGCTGCATACGCATCTCCTATCAAGATATATGCCTCACCACTGTTTGCATTTATAGCAATGGCCTTGCGAGCATAGTCTCTTACCGCTTTGTACTGTTTACTGTTCTTAGCCGTTTTAGCTAGCTTTATCCAGATATCATACTTAGCATCATCATTGGGTGCAAGGTCTGCCGCTTTGGTGTAGTAGCTTATTGCTTTGTCATTATCTCCTTGCTTACCAAATCCTTTGGCAAGACCAAGAGCTGCATCACTACTTGGTTCTAAGGCAAATAGTGCTTCTGAGCACTCTAGGTAGAATGCTTTACTCTCGCATCCGCCTCTACCTAAGAGCTTCACCGTAGATTTCAACCAGTTTACATCAGATTTTTTATCTGCAAAGTATGGCTTCTTCAATTCCTCTAGCTTATCACAGTTTAGGTATGGTTTCATCATACCAATTATTGCGTTTTGAGTCTTCACCCATTTCACACCCTTTATAATGTCTTTGGCACTAACGCCCTCTGCAGTATACATAGCAATATTTGCATCTATGATAGGAGTCACCTTATCCAGCATAAGGAATAGACTGTCCATACTCATTTCTTTTTTCTTATACACTTTCACACCAGCATAGATATAGTCCATGGGTACATCGTACTTTGTTTTATCACCTGCCATATCCATTGACTTGTCAAAAATACTGATAGCTTCTAGTCTTCTGGTTGGAGTAAGCTTTGCCATATCGTCTGCTAGTTTACCGAGCACATTTGCCTCGTCTCCCCAAAACACGATACGCTTACGGTGGGCAGAAAACACTTCTTCTGCATAGGCGTCTATCTTAGCTTGGTGAGCGGCTCTAGTAGCACTCATCTCTTCTTTGTATGCTTTGTAAGCATCTATACTGCCCGGCTCGGTAGCCGCTTTGAGCTCAGCTTTCTTTGCCTTCTCTGCGGCATATAGTGGTTTACGAGCAGCTACTTCTTCTCTTAGTTTCTTCTTAACGATGTATGGTCCTGCATAGGTTATACGCTTTTGAATACAGGCAGCGTTCTCGAAGAGGTACTTCCAATAAGGATATGCTTCCGCATACTTTTTTTCTTGATAATATTGATTGAATAGGGAAAGTTGTTTTGCTGTCTCAACAGAATCTGCACCCCATTTATTTTGACATTCAGGGGCATCTGGATTGCCGTTTTTCTGAGCCATTGCATGAACGCTTACTAATGCTACGAAAGCAAGTAATACATACTTTTTCATTGTATTTGTTATTGATATTTTCGTTTTGTAAACCATTTATCGTTTAAGTTTAATCCTATTCCTATGTTAAAAAAATTCTCTTGTAATAACCCGTTGTCTGTGGTTCCTCTCTGCACATACTCTGCGGTGAGATTTACCCTGCTCACTACAGCTACTTTTTCTCCTTCCAGCCTAAACGATCTTACTACAGGTAAGCCTAGTCCAATACTTATGCCAAGTTCAGAAATCTGCGTATTCTGAAAGTTGTAGTATAAGTTTTCATACCTTACCCCTGCACTATACCTTACTTTTTTGAAGAAGTCACCTTTTTCATTGTATTTAGGAGAAGGCACCACACTTATTCCTGCAGAATAACGCACGTTATCAAAAAATGTTCTACCTGTTTTGCTATCCGTAACACCAGACCATTGATTCTGCTCAGTCTCTAGCGATATGGACCACTTATCTCCCTGCGATAGTGTATAGCCTAAGATGAATCCAAAAGGCTTTGTCATCGTATCTCGCTTATTGTCTTCAAACAATAGTGTATCCACCGTAAACGATTGACCACTCTCAAACGCGGCTCCATAAAATGTCTCTGAGTAGCGATAACCGACACCCTTAAGTTGCGAATTGCTTTGAAAAGCAGCACCAAAAGTATGCAACCAAGCATCTTTAGCAACACCTTCGTTTTGTCTATTTTGCTGTACACTATATTGCAATCCCAATGTATAGTCCAATCCTCGGTAGGCCAAAAATCGTTCATCGTTAAAACTCAATACATTGTTCGTATTGGGATATATGCGTGCTTGCACTTCCTGTATGTTTCCAAAATTGTAATTCACATTTGCTCCAAGCTTAAAATTCTTGAACAACTCTATCCCATATCCAGCGTATACTCTGGATATACCTCCCGTACCTCCAAAAAGATTGTAATAACTTGGCGTATCAACATTTACATTATTCGTAATGCTATACCCTACGTCACTGTATTGGTTCGTACCAAAACTTACGCCCATTTTTCGCTTGGTCCCCAGCGGGAATGCCATTGCAAAATGGTTGAAATTGCCCGAGCTTGTAGTAGCACTTTCAGTAGTTGTTCTCAATTCTCCTATGGATGCTCTCACCCCAGCACCAAAGACGGTAAAATCTATATTGGCATACGAAGCAGGATTAGCCGGTGTAAATGCCCCTTTATTAATTTGTGAAACGGAAGCACCTCCCATAGCTTGATGCTGTAGAAAAGCTCCGCTTTTCAACTCACCTAAACCTGAGATACTATAGGGCGAACTCGTACCCGCTTGCCCCATGGTGTATAGGGAACCAACCATCACGAGTGTGAGTAGTAATAACTTATTTCTTTGCATTGTATTCTAAGATGTAATTTAGTCCCTCTACCACTAGATTTGGGCGTGCGAATATCTCATTTTTAACCTCTTTACCAAAATCCAAATGCATACTACTGCAATGAACGATTTTGACGTCATTATACACCTCGTTAATTTGACGTATATAACCTTCCATTTCATAACCGATAGACTGACATACTCCTACTTGCAGGCTATGCTCAGTGGTTTTGCCCGGAAAAGTCATTTCGTAATTTTGCTCTACCAGTGGTAATCCTGCGGTATATTCACTCATCGCTTTGAAACGCATCTCCACGCCTGGAGATATTAATCCTCCAAGAAAAGTCTCTTTGTGTAGCAAGTCTAGCGTGAGACATGTACCCGAGTCTATAATAATCCAAGTGGCTTCACTATCGATAACAAAAGCCCCTACTGCAGCGGCAATTCTATCTCTACCTAAGGTGTGCGGAGTATCATAATCTATCGCTATAGGAAGCGGTGTAGTATGCGTCAGGTATTCTTCCTCTACCAGAAATGCTTCAAGTTCAGGGTTTTTGCCACTGGCACCTACCAAAACACGAACTCCTTGCTGTCTATATTCTTTCA
>CAWVTO010000122.1:0-6425 GCA_963932895.1 uncultured bacterium | reverse complement strand
GATCTAACACCCAAGTGCTAACAGCTATAAGTCTAGCAGGGGGATTACAGCCGAAACATTGAGTTGATTCCACCTACTTCTCAAACGTAGCCATGTACATGCCATCGGCACGTTGGCGTAGTCCGTCAAAGGCAATTTCTTCTACAAACGTAAGATCAGTATTGGCAGCTATCCAGTCACGTACCTCGGTATTTTCTTTCGCAAATACGGAGCATGTTATGTAGTATAAAGAGCCTCCTTTTTTGAGAAAAGGTGCTGCGTTTTTCACAATGGTTTGCTGACGGGTTGCATAGCTTTCTATCTCTGCGTAGTCGAAACGGGTAAAATGCTCTGGTGTACGAAACCACGTACCGCTACCGCTACACGGCACATCTGCTACTATGGTATCAAAATACTCTCCTTCTACATCGATAGCTCCAAACTTAAGCTGACTGGCCTCTTTTTGCATATCTGCAATACCAAAGTTGGCTTTGTAGTACATAGAAGCAAAGCGTGACTTAGCGTTCTGAATGATTGCAGAGCGAATGTCGCTTAAGAAAAACGTTCCATTTCCTTGTGCACTTAGATTGAGGCTCTTGCCCCCTGCTCCACTGCATACATCCCAAATTCTGTCTCCTTCATTTATATCTATACCCGTACAGATGAACTGTGATGACAAATCTTGTACTTGTAAGGTATCTGCTAACGTTTCATTAAGCTTAAGCTCTCTTACTCCTATTGCCCCTAGTTTTCTTACCTCCTTGTCTGTATGGTCTTTGGCCCAGTTCTTTGGTCTAAAACGTACATTCTCTGCATCATTGTAGTGCTCAAAACCTTCCATAAGACTGCCCTCTAAAAAATAGGAAATCTCTTTGCCCAATGCTGCAGATACAAAGTCTAAACTATTGCCAGAATAGAAGAAATCCTCTGGCAGCGTGAAGTCGTATTTACTTTCTTTTGCTACCTTGTTCCAGTCCTCTACCCTATCAAACTCCAAAAAGAGTGAGCTGAGTAGTAGTCCTTTTTCTAGCTCTACATCTTGTACCACCTTACCGCATCTTAGGTAGGTATAACAAATCTCTGCAATGGCTTTACG
This sequence comes from uncultured bacterium, assembly GCA_963932895.1. Classification (GTDB taxonomy): domain Bacteria; phylum Bacteroidota; class Bacteroidia; order NS11-12g; family UBA9320; genus UBA9320. The sequence goes on along the minus strand of CAWVTO010000122.1, from coordinate 5,350 downwards.
GTCTTTAGACCCAAATTTCTTGGAGCCTTTGAAAAAGTTTTTTGCGGCAATATGAAAAGGTTCTGGGTATTTATACCCTTCTAAAAGTTGTAGTGCAGAGGAGTAACGTGATCGGAAATATTTCAATTTTATTCTATCGCTTTAAGTTCGCAATCTTCTAGTTTGTACAGTTGTATAAACTTATTTTGAAAGCAGGTTGATGTCTTGGTAATTACCATAGTAGAATTGGCATACGGTATAGATTTCCCCTCCAGAAACAGCGGAAAGTAGCCTCCAAACGCATCGAGGACTTCTAGAGCAAAGAGCATTTGGTCATAGCCCATGTACGTGTACCAGCTGGGATCGTCTTTATAACTAAGGCGGTAATTATTTACCACAGAACGTGCATTATCGTTTAGTACATGAGCCTTGTTAGTACTTAGAAATCTAACATTAAGTTTTTGCCATTGACCAAAATCTACACTACTAAACTCCATCCATCTATCAGAACCAATAAGGGTAACATTGGGAGCACTGGTTAGTAGTCCTGTGGCTACATAGGTTAGATCTAATTTCTCTTCAGAGGTAAGAAGAACAACAGTTTTTTCTGCTCCTAAATGATTTTTCCAATCCGTATTTTTGTTGTAAGCAATCTTACTAAAGTCAATTTCCTGCTTGACACATTCCGCTACAAGTGCAGCACCAAAGCCTTTATCAAAACGTCCTCCATCTCTTACGATCAGTAGTTTATCGCCGTGGTGGTTTTTCTTAAAGTAGGCTAAGAATGCTAGTGCTTGCATCTCATTCGACGGATTCAAATTGATTATGAACGGATTATTACTCCAAAGATCTGTAACAGCAGTGAACGGCGAGAACATGGGTATTTTTCGCGAGCGGGCAAAATAGGCGGCTATCTTTACTTGAATTTCGTCTGTGGGTCCAAGGATTAAATCCATTGTTGCCATTTCGGGTTTCTTTAAGATGAATTTCAACTGGTTGGTATCGTTATCTGTATCGTAGAAATGGACCGTAAACTTACTATCTAGAGCCTTTCCCTTAATGAGGGCAAGCTGAATTCCTTGGTAGTATTCTAGCATGATATCAGCTCTACGCTTGTCTCTTCTAGAATTAGACTTATCTGAATGAAAAGGAAGTAATACAGCTATATTGAAATCATCTTTATGTTGTGGTACGCGGTAACTCTGGCCTTTGAATATTACGGAGCTGTAGATCGTTGCTTCCTTCTCGGTATCATTTTTTTTGGATACTTCTACTGCTGTTTCATCCTCACTATTCTGCGGATTTACTACTATAACGGCATCGTCTTTAGGCCATTCCGTTTTTTGGGTCTTTTTGAAAGCACCACAACTGATTAATAATAATGGTACTAAGAAATACCCTAGAAATTTATTCCCACTCAATGGTAGCAGGCGGTTTTGAGCTGATATCATATACTACTCTATTTATTCCTTTTACTTGATTAATAATCTTATTGCTAACGGTAGCAAGAAAACGATGTGGTAAATCTGCCCAGTCTGCGGTCATCCCATCTACCGAGGTTACTGCTCGCAAAGCAATCACATTTTCATACGTACGCTCATCTCCCATTACTCCTACGCTTTGTATTGGTAAAAATATAGCTCCTGCTTGCCAGATAGTATCGTATAATCCTTGAGCTTTCATTTCACCAATAAAAATAGCGTCTGCATCCTGCAATATAGCAATATTTTGCTCAGTAATGTCTCCTATAATACGTATGGCCAGTCCAGGACCAGGAAAAGGATGTCTTGATAAGATAACCTTTGGCACTCCTAACTCTGCTCCTATTCTGCGTACTTCGTCTTTGAATAACAGACGCAACGGCTCTGCCAGTTGCAGCTCCATATCGTCTGGAAGCCCCCCCACATTGTGATGTGACTTTATAGTAGCAGACGGTCCATTTACACTCACAGATTCTATCACGTCTGGGTATATTGTACCTTGACCTAGCCACTTCGCTCCTTTTATTTTAGATGCCTCAGCATCAAACACTTCTATGAAGGAATTTCCGATAATCTTTCGTTTCGTTTCAGGATCTTTTACTCCTGCTAATCGGCGAATAAAGAGGTCTGACGCGTCTACTCCAATAACATTTAGTCCAAGACCTTTGTATGCCTCAAGTACTTCGTCGTATTCGTTTTTGCGTAACAAGCCATTGTTTACAAATATGCCAACCAGATTATCACCTATAGCTTGATGCAGGATGAATGCCGCAACTGAGCTATCCACTCCGCCACTTAGTCCCATTATCACTTTATCATTGCCAATGGTTTTCTTGTAGTGATCCACACTCTCTGTAACAAAGTGTGCTGGAGTCCAATCTCCTATGCATCCGCAGATACCTTGAGTAAAATTTTGAAGTAGCTGCATGCCATCTGTACTATGACTTACTTCTGGGTGAAACTGCACCGCGTATATTTCTTTGTCTGTAAAACGATATGCTGCTACTGGAATACTATCTGTTTTGGCTAGAACAGTAGTGTCCTGTGGCATTTCAAGTATTGTATCACCATGGCTCATCCAAACTTGGCTACCTTCTGGTATACCCGCTAATAGTCTATCGTCAGAAGTTCCTGTAAGATTGGCTCTACCATACTCTCGATGTGTACTTTTTTCTACTGTGCCACCATTGTGAGCTACCATATACTGTGCACCGTAACACAAACCCAATAGTGGGACATCAAGGTTCATTAAATCTAAATCTACTACTGGAGCATTAGGGTCAGTACAACTGCTTGGACTACCAGAGAGTATAATACCTTTGGTTTGGGCAGTGATTTCGGGAAGTTTATTAAAAGGGTGAATCTCACAGTAAATGTTCAGCTCTCTTATTCTACGTGCAATCAGCTGCGTAAATTGTGAACCAAAATCGATGATCAGTATTTGCTCGTGCATTGTTTTGTATTGTATAAGCACGCAAAAATATTAAAATCTATGTGCAGCTAGTAGCCGCTAAGAGCCTAAGTTATAAACAAATGACGGCTATACCTTCGGATTCATAAACTTGTAGCCAACACCACGAAGCGAGAGGAAGAATTTGGGATTTTTTGGATCTGGCTCAAAATACTTTCTAAAAGCCAATATAAAATTGTCGATAGTACGGGTACTTGGATATATCGAGTAGCCCCATACTGTTTGCAGTATTTTCTCACGACTTACTACTTCATCCTTATTTTCAATCAGCAGTTTTAAAAGCAAAGCTTCTTTTTTCGTAAGCGAAATTTTTCCATCTTTCCCAGAAGCCTCATAGCTATCGAAGTTTACGGAGTTCAGACCAAAACTATATTCAGTAACAGAATTTGCGTTATTCCTATCTTCATTTCGGGAGATAAGCTTATTAATACGAAGCATCAACTCTTCGAGATCAAAAGGCTTTGTGAGGTAATCATCACCCCCTTTTTTTAAGCCAAGAATTCTATCTTCCGAACTACTTTTGGCACTTAAAAACATAATAGGCACATTGTTATCATGCAACCGTATGTTTTCGCATACGGCAATTCCATCTATATTTGGAATCATGATATCTAGAATAACAAGATCAAAACTTTGTCCTTTGAACGTAGTGATAGCGGAAGCACCATCATAAACTACAACAGGATGAAAATCTTCAATTTCAAGATTAAGTTTTATGGTTTCGGCTAGGTATTTTTCGTCCTCGACTACTAAGATTCGTTTTTTCATGTGTTCAATATTGTTTGAATTACTTCTATATACGATTAATGTTTCACAAATATGACAATTATTAATAATTATTAAGCCAAAATCATACACCAAAAAAATCAGGGCAACTTAATAGTAAAGATTGAACCCTTTGGCTTATTGGCACTTACGTATATTTTTCCATTGTGTTTTTCTACCGTTTGTTTTACTATAAATAATCCTAAGCCGGTACCCTTGGTTGTACGCGTCTCTTCGTCTTGTACCCTATAAAATTTCTTAAAGATATCCTTCATATCTTCCTTGTGTATACCAACACCATGGTCTCTTACTTGAAGTGTTTTGAACTTATCTCTCACAGCTAATTCTACCTCTATTGGTTGGTTATCTGAGTATTTAAAGGCATTCTCTATTAAATTATTTATCACCATACGCCAGATAAAATCGTCTCCTACTATGCTTATTCCTGGCTCTATGTGTGCATTTATCTCCCCTTTTATTTCTTGATTGCCTACTTCATCAGTTACCATTTGGCTAAGATTTACTTCAGAAAATTGATAATCGTACTTTTCATTTTCTATCTGCATAGCAGTAAGCATATTTTTAGCTAGATCTTCTAGTCTATGCGTATTCAATATGCTATCATCTATCAACTCCGCTCTTTTCTCTTCCTTCACCTTGGGGTGCTTACTGGTTTGTAACATCAAACGTATGGAAGCTATGGGTGTATTAAACTCATGTGTGACTGAGAGTAAAAAATTGTTCTGACGCTTATTCAGTTTATAAATGTTATCTATACTGTAATACACACCATAAATTCCAGCTGCTACGAGTATGAGTAATAGGATACTTTGGTAGAGCCAAATATTTCGCTGCCGGTATTGATCCGTTTTTAATTGTTCTAGACTTTCAGGATTGATACGCAATTGTACAATTCTTTTTTTAGGTGACACATCTATGAATTCTGCCCTATACATATTATTGAAACGCTCACTTACAAAGCCCTGCAATGTTGATTCCTCTATATTTAATGAAAGCTGTTTTAAATAATATTGCACCGTATCTGTTTCGCCTAAGTTTCCGTCTTTTGCTTGTTGCATTACTTGAAGCGTGCAAGCACTAAGACCTGCTTGAAGAACATCATTCTTTAAAGCATAATCAGTATTGGAATAGCGTAACAGCGAAAAAGTGAGCCAAGCAAAAGCCGCTAGGATATACACAATCACTAAGATAATTAGAATTTTCACCCTCATAGGTTTTAATATTGAGGGCTAAAATAAGCCAGCAAATATGAAAGATAACAATTTACCCAAAATTTCTCTGAGGACGCTGAGTCTAAATAATGGACAAGACAAAGAAGTCATTTGGGTAGCATACGATGGCTTGGTATATGATGTAACCCAAAGTAGACTTTGGCGTAATGGCAAACATTATGAGCATTGGGCAGGGCAAGACCTCACTAATGAACTAAAGGATGCACCCCATGGTATACGGGTGTTTGACAAGTTTGAGTGTGTTGGAATATTAGAGGATATATAAAATAAAGCTTGGAGACTATGCGATTGCTCTCACAGAAATAAAGCACGCGTATACTTGACTACGGGCAAACATAAAAAAGCGTGGAAAGAGTTGGAAGCAGCCATAGAAAAAAGGTTTTATAAAAATGTATAGTACT
>CAWVTO010000121.1:0-6426 GCA_963932895.1 uncultured bacterium | reverse complement strand
CATTTGCCGAGCTAATAGCCTCTTCTGATATAGATTGTGGCCTTGCAACAGACGGAGATGCCGATAGAATTGGACTATTCAATGCAAAAGGAGAGTTTGTGGATTCACACCATATCATACTCCTACTCATACGATATTTAGTAGAACACAAAGGGGTAAAAGGGAATGTGTACACCAGCTTTAGCTGTACTTCTAAAATAAAGAATCTGTGTGACCACTATGGCATAGAAAATCACGTGACTAAGATAGGTTTCAAGTATATCTGCAAAGAGATGATTGAAAACGAAAGTCTACTTGGTGGAGAAGAGAGTGGTGGTATAGCAGTAAGCACACACATACCAGAACGTGATGGTATATGGATGGGACTTATCATATGGGAGTATATGGCCAAAACAGGTAAAAGCCTAGATGAATTGATACAAGAAATATATGATATGATAGGATCATTTGCTATGGATAGATACGATCTACGTATGCCAGAAGAGCAAAAACTATCGATCATAGAAAAATGTAAAATTGCTGATTATTCAAGTTTTGGAAAGTATGACGTAATCGGTACAGAGACCATAGATGGTTACAAATTTGTATTGAGCGATGACAGTTGGGTAATGATACGCCCGAGTGGTACAGAACCATTGCTACGGGTATATGCACAAGCTGCAACAGCAGAGGAAACCATAGCCATACTAGATGCTACTAAAGCAACCATATTGGCATAAGACTATTCTAGTCTGTGCTCTATGGAGCATAGCAATATGCAGCAGTGCACAAGACACTACAGCTACAAACTACCACCTACGAAAACAGATAGTAGTAGGTGGTAATGCTGTGGCGTATACTTCTCTAATGACAGGACTGTACAGCCTCTGGTACAAAGACTTTCCTTTTCAGAAATTTCAGTTTTTTAATGACAATGCCCAATGGCAGCAAATGGATAAAGTAGGTCACTCGTTCTCTTGCTATTACGAAGGCGTAGCTGGAATAGAAATGATGAAATGGGCTGGTTATTCTAAAAAACAATACTCGCTCATAGGCGGTTCGTATGGTTTTTTCATACAAACAGGTGTTGAGGTATTTGATGGTTTCTCTGCCGGGTGGGGAGCTAGTATAGGAGATGTGGCTGCCAATGCTTTTGGTGCAGGATTGGCCATATCACAAAGTCTAGCTTGGGATGAGCAACGTATATGGATGAAATACTCCTATTCTGCGTCACCGTATGCACAAATAAGACCCAATGTTCTGGGCAGTAATTTACCAGAGCGAATACTCAAGGACTACAATGGTCAAACCTACTGGTTGAGTGTAAACGTCAACTCCTTTCTGAAAGAAGACACTCGCTGGCCAAAGTGGCTCAATGTAGCAGCAGGGTATGGTGTAGATGGTATCATCGGCGGCAGGGATAATACTTTTACGCGTGAAGGTGTAGCGTATGATTATACCAAGGTTTATAAGCGTAGTCGTCAGTTTTATCTCTCTCCAGATATTGACCTTACTAAACTAAAAACCAAGCGAAAAGGAATACGTACTCTGCTCATAATAGCAAACTCCATCAAAATACCGATGCCTACACTTGAGTACCACTCCAATGAGGGTATGAAAGCACATTGGATCCATTTTTAGTATTTTTGGGGCAGAATAAAAATGCCCAAAAACCTTGAAGAATTTTGGGTGATCAATGCTCATCACACTAAACAACTTGATATACTGCGTAATAGCATACTGCGTTGTGGACGTATTGAAACATTCAAATGGTCCTTCCCCACATACAAACTGAAAAATAAAAACATTGTGTCTATAGGCTCATTCAAGGAGCACTATGCTCTATGTTTTTTTCAGGGGGTATATTTATCAGACAACGCAAAGGTTCTTACCCATGTACAAGAAGGTAATACTAAAGTAATGCGGTACTGGAAATTTACAACGGAAGAAATAGACGCAGACTTAGTAAAGAGGTATGTGCTAGAAGCCATAGACAATCAGAAGAAAGGGTTAGAAGTCAAAATACAACGAGACACGAGCTACACTATACCACCGGAGCTAAAGGATCAACTAAACCAAAACACGTCACTAGTAGAGGCATTCTATAACCTAACCAAAGGTAAGCAAAAGGAGTACGCCAACTATATTGCAGATGCCAAGCAAGAAAAGACTAAGCTGAAACGAATGGATAAAATAACTCCAATGATATTAGCTGGCAAAGGATTGAATGATCGGTATATTTGATCTACAACTTTCGCAAGTCTCCACCGTGTTTCTTACCACGACTCTCAAACACCATCTTGTAACGTCTCCAGATGCCTTTCTCAAATTTCAAGTAGTCATACGTGCCATCGGGCACATAGTTCGCGTAGATGCCCACCATTTGTGGATTTATAGGAACTAGATTGGCAAATACGATGGCTTCTTCGTTTTTGTCATACCGCAGGAGCATTGCTGCTTTATCATTAAAATCAAACACCATACGCGATTGGAGGTCGCCATCGAAGTCAAATATTTCTTCGCCAAACTGGGGTTTCCCTTCTTCATCAAACCACAGTACATCCACAACCTTTCTATTGGTAAGAGCATCTTGCCCATCCCACCCAAAGGTGATGTAGTAGTCTTTCTTTTTGTATTTGTAGTGGTGCATCTGATAAATAAGAGCACCCATCCAATGCCGGTTATCAAACTGACCGTAGAAAACATCCTTATTGTACTCCGAACTATCGTACAATCCGTATAACTCTAAGCTATCCGCATTGTTCATCTGTATAGCCCCAAAGTACATATACTTTCCGCTGTCTAACAGCAGGTTCCACGAAAACAACCTAAACCGTTCATCTTCCGAACGTAGGGTAGACACCGTTCGTATTGAATTAAAATCGTAATCAAAAGAATTGGGAACACTCAGTGCTTTTTTGAGCGTTTGTATAAAGTAGTAACAACTGGTGATACGTTCTACCTTATCCTTAGAATTAATAATATTATGACTGAGCCCTTCCAGTTGGTACTCATAGTTGCGAATAGAATCAATGTAGGCAGAGTCACCCGCATTTATTTTGGCTCGTTGCCCAAACGTAATAAGGCACAAAAAGGATAAAGCTAAAAACGTAATTACTCGCATGGTATCTATAACTTTATTGTATTCAATTTTCGTACCTTGAATTGTGAAATTCTATATATTTTTGATCACCATAGCACTAGCACCACCGCCACCGTTGCAGATTCCAGCTGCACCAATTGTACCCCCGTTCTGTTTTAGTACGTTGATAAGCGTAACGAGTATTCTAGCTCCAGATGCACCAAGTGGATGCCCAAGTGCAACTGCACCGCCATTCACATTTACTTTAGCTGCATCTATATCAAGGAGTTTTGTATTAACTATTCCTACTACAGAAAACGCCTCATTAAGTTCAAAAGCATCTACATCTGCAAGCGTATATCCAGCTCTTTCTAAAGCTATAGGCACTGCCTTAGCAGGTGCTGTAGTAAAAAATTCTGGTTCGTGGGCTGCATCTGCAAAAGAAACTACTTCGGCAATGGGTGTAAGACCAAGCTCTTTTACTTTGTCCTCACTCACTAGTATTATACACGCGGCACCGTCATTTATAGTACTTGCATTTGCTGCAGTTACTGTTCCTTCTTTATCAAATACAGGACGTAGTGAAGGTATTTTATCAAAACGAACGTTCTTATACTCTTCGTCTTCATCCATTATAATAGCGTCTCCCCTACGTTGTGGTATTGCTACGGGGATTATTTCATCTTTAAATTTTCCAGCTTCCCAGCTAGCTGCAGATGTTTTATACGAATTTATGGCAAATTCATCTTGCTGCTCTCTCGTAATACCATGCACTTTAGCCGTACTATCGGCTGCACTACCCATCATATACTCATTGTATACATCACGTAGTCCGTCATGAGCTAAACCATCTACGGCTGTAAAGTTTCCGTATTTGTACCCTCCACGAGAACCTGGCAGATAATGAGGCACTTGACTCATATTTTCCATACCTCCAGTTACCACTATATCATTGTGTCCTAGCAGTATAGAAGTAGCTCCTAAGGACACAGACTTCATACCACTCGCACATACTTTATTGATGGTAGTACACGGAGTAGTGTTGGGTAATCCTGCGAATATAGCTGCTTGACGAGCAGGGGCTTGCCCAACTCCTGCTTGCAATACATTTCCAAAATATACTTCATCCACATCACTGGGTTGTATTCCAGCTTTTTCTAATGCTCCTTTTATCGCTATAGATCCTAGTTTAGGTGCTGGTATTCCGCTCAGTTGTCCATTAAAACTACCCATGGGAGTTCGAACCGCTGATACTATGTATACTCGTTTCATATCGAGCAAAAATACAAGAATATTGTATAAAAAAATTAGCCTAGAACAGCTGCTGCTTGAAACCTACCTGAATACCTCCAGTATATTGGTTTTGTATAACAGGGTATGGCTCATTGTACGTAGAATGTAGATTGTATTTAAACTGTGGAGCAGCATATACTTCTAAGCGTTCTCCTACATATTGAGAAAAAGATACGCCAATGCTTCCACCCAAGCCGTATTTTCTAAAAATAGTCTCCTTGCTATTCATCCAATAGTAATAGTCTGTGTTAAAATCATAGACCAATGCATTCACATGATCCAGTTTTTGAATAACAACAGCAGTGTTTATAGCAATCTTAGCTTTGGAATATTCCTTGATTGTATAACTCACCCCAAGCGGTATTTCTAGGAACGAATACTTGTTAGTATACGGCAATGACTCCGTGCTCCCCTCTACCAATCGTTCAAACTGTGGCTGGTTTCCCATAAAAGAAGACATCTGATAATTGGGATTGTTTTTATCTACACTTCGTACATGAAGTTGCTCACCGTATTGAGCATAGTGTAACCCAGAAAACAGGCTTAGTTTAGCTGATATTCGTTTACCAAAGTCAAATCCTACTGCATATGAAGTAATGGTCTTGTCTGTTGTATTGCGTTCATTCTCTGTAAGACCAAACGTGTATGCTGTATTTCCTTCTCTTACAACCCCCGGAACATTGCTCGCATTGTAGCTAAAACTGCGGTAGCAAACACTAGGAGCAAAACTAAAACCAATGTACCAACTGCCGTGGCGTGGAACGAGAGCCGGATTAATTAGGTAATCATTTTGCATTCTCTCAACGTATTTCTGTATTTGTTTATTTCCAAAATTCGCCGAAATACTGTTAACGATAATTGCCTCAGAAGAGAATAATTCTTTAATCTTCTCCGATTTCACAATCTCATTGATAGCATTTTCATTTGTCAATACAAGTGTCTTTCTTATAACCTGTGGAATGTCCACATCCTCCAATGCCCTAATATCTTGAGGTTCTGCAACCAGTTCTCGCAAGATAGAGCTAGCGAGATTAGAGGGTCCATTCGTCTCAATAGCTACAGGAGTTATCTCCTCAGTGGACCAAAGTTTGCCAATTTCAAAATTAAACTCGGAGAATGACTTGCCGGTCATTAGGCCATAGGTTTGGAAGCCAAGTAATGCCATACCACCTAAAATAGCAGGTGCCAACAACCATGTTACAATTGTTGATCGAGACGTGATTTTCTTTCGTATGTCGTTTTGTTGTGAACCCAATACTTAGCTCCTTCTTAACAAATATAACCTCACAAAGTCACATTTGTTCATTCTTATGCTGCTATGACGCAAAAATGAAGGACACTCAAGGTTGTAACCTTACGGTATTCCAACGCTCGCCATTTTTGCGATAAACGAGGCGATCGTGCAGTCTATTGGGTCTCCCTTGCCAAAACTCAATCTCTTTGGGTTCTACAGCAAATCCACCCCAATGTGACGGTTTTGGAATCTCTGCATCTGTATATTTAGCCTCTACTGTTTTGAGCTGCTTCTCTAAATCTTCCCTGCTATGGATTGGGTTACTTTGGGAGCTAGCCCATGCTCCTATCCTACTGCTTTTGGGTCTTGAGTTGAAGTAGGCAATAGACTCTTCTTCAGATACTCTAGACGCAAAACCGCGTACGATTACCTGGCGTTCTAAATTTACCCATGGAAACAATAAGGTACAATTACCATTGTGAGCTATCTGCTGACCTTTGTGACTCTCATAGTTGGTATAGAAAACAAACGCCTCTTTTCTAAGATCTTTTAACAATACAATACGTGAATCTGGTTCCGAATCGGAATTAACCGTACCGAGAACCATGGCATTGGGCTCCACAATATTGTCTGCACGGCTCGCATCTTCAAACCATTGTGTGAACAGTTCAAAAGGATTTGAAGGTAGATTGCCTTCTACAAGTTCTCCTGTAGTGTAGTTTTTTCTAAGGTCTTTCAATGGTTATCTTTTGAATGGATTTCTACCACTACGAGTTCCTTTGCTGCTGTTCATCGCTTTCATCATCTTACGCATTTCATCAAACTGTTTTACCAACTT
>CAWVTO010000120.1:0-6502 GCA_963932895.1 uncultured bacterium | reverse complement strand
TGGGTGATTATGTAGATGTAAAAATCGAACGCAGCACCACCACAAGTTTGATTGGCGTAGCTGTTTCGTAGGAACACGCATCTGTGGCGTGTTCCTAAATAATTTGTTCCTTCACCGACACGGATTTAATCCAAGGTGCCATTAATCGATGTTTAGCAAATCTATTCAAATGCATAAAGTGGGTTAATAATAACAAAAAAAATCCCCTCAACTTTCGTCAAAGGGATCTGCATATTCTCTATGAATTACAAGTCTCAATGCTCATATCTCACTATCTCAAGTCTCCTCATCTCAAGTCTCAAGTCTCACTATCTCAAGTCTCACTATCTCAAGTCTCCTCATCTCAAGTCTCACTATCTCAAGTCTCCTCATCTCAAGTCTCACTATCTCAAGTCTATTGAGTGAAACTAAGAATCGTCTCTTCTATAATATCACAAGCAGCGTGTAGTTCTTCTTCAGTTATTACTAAAGGTGGAGCAAATCTAATGATGTGATCGTGCGTAGGTTTAGCCAACAGGCCATTTTTACTCAGCTTCAAGCATACATCCATGGCTGTCTTTTTTTCTCCTTCGTATTCAAATGGAGTAATGACTACAGCATTGAGTAGGCCTTTGCCCCTGTATTTTTCTACTATAGGTGAATCTATTTGGCTCATACGTTTTCTGAATATCTTACCAAGCTGGTATGCGTTTTCTGCTAAATTTTCGTCTCGTACTACCTCTAAGGCAGCAATTGCTACTTTATTTGCCAAGGGGTTTCCACCAAAAGTACTACCGTGCTCTCCAGGTTTTATACATAGCATAATATCATCATCTGCTAGTACAGCACTCACGGGGAATACTCCGCCACTTACTGCTTTACCCAGTATTAATATATCAGGCTTTACTTCAGGAGTTCCAGAACAGTTTTTGTCTACACAATCACAATTACCGCATGTTGCCAGCAAACGGCCAGTTCTTGCTATTCCTGTTTGTACCTCGTCCGCAATGAACAGGGCATTATACTCCTTACATAGTTCGCTTGCCTTTTTTAGGTATCCTTCGTCTGGCACCATTACGCCAGCTTCACCTTGTATGGGCTCTACAATAAATCCTGCAATATTCGGATTTGCTTTCAATGCCGATTCTAGGGCATCTGCATTATTATATTCTATGACTTCTACCCCTGGCAGATATGGCCCAAAACCATTTTTGCTGTCTGGGTCAGTACTTGCAGATACTATAGCTATAGTTCTACCATGAAAATTCTCAGTAGCAAATAGAATTACTGCTTGATTCTCTGGAGTTCCTTTTTTCTCATAAGCCCACTTGCGGCAAAGTTTTAGAGCAGTTTCTACTGCCTCAGCACCCGTATTCATAGGCAGTACTTTATCAAATTTGAAGTACTCTGTCATGAATTTTTCGTACTCTCCCAGCGTATCGTTGTAAAATGCCCGTGAGGTCAGCGTAAGCGTTTGTGCTTGGTCAGTTAAGGCTTTTACGATTTTTGGATGACAGTGACCTTGGTTTACAGCACTATATGCACTCAAGAAATCGTAGTATTTTTTACCATCGGTATCCCACACATGTATTCCTTCTCCTTTAGCCAACACAACAGGTAATGGGTGGTAGTTGTGGGCACCATGCTTATCTTCTAATCCTATATAATAGTCTTGTGTCATAGAGCAAAGCAACATATTTTTTTTCATCTAGGCTAATTGACGCTGCTTGAAGTTGGGCTGACGTTCCGTTTCTGAAATCTGTCTAAACTATTCGTTTCATTTCGAGTAAGCTATTTTTGGAATTATCCCGTTATATCTATATTGCAGTGCAAGTGAGGTTTTTGTTAAATAGCTTAATTCTATTGATGCTCGGAGCATTTACTGCTGCTAATGCCCAAGTTATGGTATTAGAGTCAGAGGATTTTAGGTTGCATTACCATGCAGAAGATAGCTTGGAGGTTCAAGCTGTAGATAGTCTGTTCGCTGTTTCGCTACTTCAATTGCAAAAGGAACTGAATTATTATACCAACAAGCCTGTTGATGTATTCTTTCATCATGGTAAAACATTCAAGGCTCCAACTAAAGTCGCCTCCTCACTAGATACGAAGGAAGGTGTTATTAGTCTCAGTCCGTTGGTTGTATCTGTTTCTTTAGACTTAGATTTGGAATCACTGCGTTTTAGGTTCAAGTCTCAAGTAGCTCAGCTATTGGTGGAAGAAATGCTCTATGGTGGAGGGATACAAGATAAAATCAAAAGTGCTAATTTAGTAAACTTGCCAGATTGGGTACTTCCGGGCTTGTATCATTACTTGGGCTCAGGGTGGTCCGTATATGATGACAATAGCTGGAGAGCCGTTTATGAGCAGCACGGTTTTAAGAATTTCAATTCTATTCCAGTTTTCTATCAGGACGTAAAAGGAGCCTCGTTTTGGAAGTACATTCGCTACAAGTACGGTGAAAAAGCAGTCCCTTCATTACTATACATGATGCGACTCACACGAAAAATGAACAGTGCTATGTTCTATGCATTTCAAAAAAGCATGTATGAAGTCTCGCGAGATTGGGCATCTTTTTACAAGAATAGATATATGCAAGATCAGAATAGGCTAAGTCCGTCAGAAGGCATAAAGTTGAACAATAGAAAGGTGTTAGGAATTTATGTAGTTGCGGACACCTTCTTTTATACATTCGAAAAAACACTGATGGGATATGCGGTATTCCGATTTTCAGGTAGCGACTTCATTAAAACAAAAGTGCATAGTGCCAGAACAAACGTAGAAGTAGCTCTAGTGCCATCAGCATTTTATGCAACAGTCAATAAAGTGAGATGGATACTTGAGGCAGAGAATTCATACACGGATTATACGTTAGATGTCTCTTCTAGTTCGCTCATTACAAATGAGCTTAAGGTGCCATTTAAGATTTCATTTGTCAAACTTGATTTAGATAGCATGTATTTGGCATCTTCTTCTTGGAATACCTCTTGTATTTATAGTTATACAGGAACCAGTCGTAAAATAGGTGCAGTCCGTGGCTTCCTTTCAAGTTTCGATGAGCGAGACGGATCTGTTATTGCTTCTGTTCAGAAATGGAACGATTTTGCTGTTTGGTACAAAACACCCAGTGATAAAGCTCGTGTCCTTTTGAGAAGCCAATACTTGCTTAGCGATCTACTTCTTGCAAATGATTCAATGGTTTTGTTCAATGCAGGTGTTGATGGGATAATAAATGGCAAGGTTCTCAACTTGAATTCTCGGAGTGTTGCCAGCCTTACCAATTATCGATATAACATTACTTCACACCAGTACGGTCAGAAGGTATTTGCAGAGTATATAAATAAAGGAAACTACGCAGAGCTCTTTATTGCAGATTATGTGCCTGTACAAAAGTTTTATGTATATGATACCATTTACCGTACCACAGATTTTGGTACTGGCAGCAATAGTAATTCCGAGGGCATAAAAGAGTTGTTAGAAAAGCTTCCAGATTCATTACGCGAGTATACATTTCAGTCACCAGTGAGTCCCTTGTTTGATTATGACGTGTATAGTATCGATTCTTTGTCTTCAAAAGGACCTGCGGTAGATGTTAATGAGCCCAGAGTTTGGCAAGATTCTGAGCAGATGCTCTTCTCTAAGGCATACTTAAGGCTTACCAATACAGGCCAATTTATTGATCAAAGTGTATTTGCAGAAGCGATACCACTCCAGTCACCTGGTCGATTAAATGTAGATGCAGGGTTTTCACTTGCCAATAAGGGAGATTCTCGTAGTCTTACATTTGGGGTTTCAGGCTTAGTTCAAACAGGGGCTTTAGATGTATACGCATCCTTTAGGAAGCAGGGCAAATGGGATAGGCAATTTGATTTGATAAACCGCCGTAGAGCCAGTCTTACGTCAGATGTTAGAATCAGATTCGTGAGCACCATTGGCCAAGTCTTATTTACGAAGCCTATTTTGTTCCATGGCCTCACCTTCAGTCATAAATATAGTGTTAGACACGATCAAAAAAATAGTTTGGTCATCAACTCAGAAGCGTTGTCTCAAGTTGGGTCAAAGGATCAGAGCTTTATCATAAGTCAAGCATCTATGCTCTCCTTTCATAAAAATTGGTTCAAGCAAAAAATAGACGGAGCCATTAGCATAGGCCCTGGCTTTAATGTTATAACGCAAAAGTATAATTTCACTACAGATCTTAGCTTAAGCTACTTGAGACAATTACGCCCTCAAGTCTTATTCAAAACAAGAGGAAGGTTTCTGAATTCTTTTGGCACTTCACCTCATTTTTTCATGCTAGGGGGAATAGAATCAGACCTTAGACTGCCTTATTTCAGCAGAAACTATGCTACCTATAAAGAACCCATGGTATACAAGAGTCTTTTTGGAGTCAGAGGATTTCCGCTCAATTACCGCAATGGGAATACCGCAACGTACGCAAATGTTCAGTTAGATTGGAAATTTTTAGAAAGCCTTATGAAAAGGCCTATTGTCTCAGAGTTTTTCGCAAGCATAACGCTGCGGTCGTTTATCGATGTGGGCACCTCATTTTATGGTCGCAATGTCTTTGATGAAGCAAATGTGTTAAATCAAAGCAGAGTCGCTACAGAGACTGGCAGCATTGTAATTCTTGTGAATGGATTCAAGAACCCGTTCATAGGGAGTACTGGAGTCGGTGTTGGTTCCAAAATATTTGGATATCTCGTTAGCTTAGATGCTGCAATAGGGTACGAGAGCCAGTTGATTAATGAGCCCGTGTTTCATTTAAATATTGGGCATGTGTTCTAATTGTTAAAAATTTGTCCGCATCTAGTTTCAAGCCAAAGGCCTTTGCTAAGGCTATAGGCTAAATTTGCTTAATATTTAAAATAAATAGCGGCAAATTAAATGACAATTAAATCAGCACTTATTTCAGTGTTCAGCAAAGACGGTATCGATGAGCTAGCTCTAGAGCTAGCTAAAAACAACGTAGACATCTATTCTACAGGAGGCACAAAAAAATACTTAGAAAACTTAGGACTCAAAGTTCTTGCAGTAGAAGACTATACAAACTATCCGGAAGTATTTGGAGGGAGAGTAAAAACCCTACATCCTGCTATTTTTGGAGGTATACTGTATCGGAGGGATAATAATAGCGACCTAGCAGAACTAGCACAGCATAATATTCCTGCTATAGACTTAGTCGTAGTTGACCTTTACCCATTCGAAGATACGGTAGCTTCAGGGGCAGAGCATGAGGCTATTATTGAGAAAATAGATATTGGAGGTATATCCTTGATCAGAGCAGCAGCAAAGAACTATAAGTATACAAGTATTGTCAGCAATAGGAATCAGTACGCCTCTTTTACGGAGCATTACAAAACGAATGGTGGAGATTCTACCCTCGTGTACAGAAATGAATTAGCACTTGCCGCATTTAATGAGACACGCCATTATGATACAGCTATATCAAGTTATTTTTCAGGCGAGCAGAAATTGGAGCTGCGTTACGGAGAAAATCCACATCAAAAAGCACATTTCAAGGGAGATATTAATGGTCTTTTTACAAAATTAAATGGCAAAGAGCTTTCGTACAATAATCTGCTAGATGTAGATGCCGCAGTTAACCTTATACAAGATGTCAGCGAGATGGGCAAAGCATCTTTTGCAGTGCTAAAACATAACAATGCCTGTGGCTGTGCCAAAGCGGATACCGTTTCGCAAGCATTCAAAGATGCGTTAGCCTCAGACCCCGTTTCAGCTTTTGGAGGCGTACTTATATCAGATACGGAGATAGACCTAGAAACAGCTCAAGAAATCAATAAACTGTTTTACGAAGTATGTATAGCTCCATCATTCTCTGAAGAGGCAAAAGAGCTTCTTACCAAGAAAGCAAAACGAATATTATTGGAGTGGAGCAAGAAAGAGTACAAGCAGCCCATTGTTAGGTCGTGTCTTAATGGGGTGCTATGGCAGGCTAGAGATGTGCACAATGTAGAAGAAGAGGAGCTAACGTTCCCCACTAAGTTGAAACCTTCAAGCAGTCAGGTAAAGGACCTATTGTTAGCAGATAGAATAGTAAAGAATACAAAGTCTAATGCCATAATACTGGTTAAAGACGGAAGACTCATTTCTAGCGGCACTGGACAAACCTCTAGGGTAGATGCTTTAAGACAAGCAATCGTTAAAGCCAATGCGTTCAATCTATCTTTAGAAGGAGCAGTAATGGCTTCAGATGCATTCTTTCCATTTCCAGATTGTGTTGAGATTGCGGCAGAAGCAGGTATCAAAGCAGTTATACAGCCAGGAGGTAGCATAAAAGACAATTTATCTATTGATAAATGTGATGAAATTAAAGTAGCCATGGCAATGACTGGTACACGTCACTTCAAACATTAAAAGATGTCGTCAACATTTCATCTACTGATAATGAGGCCTTTGGGCATTAGTTTCATTATTATTTGGATTAATTAGGAGTAAGAGGTTGTGGGGTAAGAATAGGGGGTTAGATTTGCAGCCGCTTAAGCAAAGAGATATGTTCTTTGGG
>CAWVTO010000119.1:0-6517 GCA_963932895.1 uncultured bacterium | reverse complement strand
CAAAAATAGATGGTGATATGTTGTATACCAACGGAGGTCGTGTTTTGGCTGCTACGTGTTTTGGAGATACAATGCTTGAAGCATTGAAGGCATCGTATCAACAGATAGAAAATGTACATTTTGAGAAAAAACATTTTCGAGTAGATATAGGAGACGACCTCAAAAAATATAAGTAAAAATGGAAGTAATTAAAAAAATTGTTGGGTACCTTACATTCAGAAAAGACACAGGAGAAGGTTCATTTTTAAAATCGATGCATTTTATAAATAAGCTATCAATTCTGATGTTTCTTGTGGCTATGATAGTGCTAGTTGTCAAGTTGACACGTTAGTACATTGGAATACTTTTTGTAATTTTACCAGCAACAAATAGAAAAAAATATGTTTATACTATTGATGATTCTGGTAATGGGTGGCAGTTGGTTTGTGCAAAACCGATTGAAATCTAAGTTTAAAAAATATTCTCAAACTCCAATAAGTAGTAATCTAAGTGGAAGAGAGATTGCTGAAAAAATGCTCACAGATCACGGCATATATGACGTAAAGGTAATTTCGGTAAATGGTCAGCTCACTGACCACTACAATCCTGCTAAGAAAACAGTAAACTTAAGTGAAGTTGTTTACAACGAGAGGAATGCGGCAGCTGCGGCGGTAGCAGCACACGAAGTAGGACATGCCGTACAGCATGCTCGTTCTTATGCGTGGCTTACGCTACGAAGCAAAATGGTGCCAGCAGTATCTATTAGTTCTAAGTGGGTAACTTGGGTGTTGATTGCAGGTATTGGTTTAGCTAGCTATAGCGGTAGTTTTTTGCTACTTCAAATTGCAGTAGCCATGTTTGCGGTTACTACCTTATTCAGTTTCATAACCCTTCCTGTAGAGTTTGATGCGAGTAATAGAGCTCTTGCTTGGATAGAAGACAAGAATATGGCTAGACCTGACGAGTTAGCAGATAGTAAAGATGCTTTGAAATGGGCAGCTATGACGTATGTGGTAGCAGCACTTAGCTCATTGGTAACTCTTTTGTATTATGCATCTATGCTATTGGGCAGAGATTAAACAGGGAATAAACATACAATGTCAATAAAAAGGATATTTACCTCAATCCCAATCGTAATGATTGGGATTTTTGTTGGGGCACAGACCACACAAATAAATATGGACAAAAAGGTCAAGGATGATTTTTTTGACAAGTCTCAGAGCATTTTGCCTATCTATAAGTATACAGATGTGCGTATAGAACCCTATTCCAAATTTGGTTTAGAAGTAGATAAAACCAAGCCATGGTATACCATCAAAAAATTACCCAATATGGAGGGTGTGCGGGATACTGGCTATACGTATATCTACTTTGCCGGTGCAGACAATGTAGGAAATCAAGGGTATCTTCTTACCTTGGTTGGGAACTATCGTAGATCGCGGCGTACAGTGTACTTCTACATAGACCGTAACAATGATTTTGATTTTACCAATGACGGTTTGCCCGATAGTATTACGTTAAGAGACAATGACTTTGAGATAGAATTAGTAAATAGTAAAATACCAGAAGCTTCGTATGCTATTAAGCTAAGTAGGTTTAAGTATGGCGAAAATGTCAGGTACAAGAATTTACTTACAGAGCATTATAAAACCCACAGTGGGAGCAAGATTTTTACAGACATTAACTACTGTTTTAGAGAGCAGCGATACAATAGTGTAGCAGGCAATTTTAAAAGTGCAACAGACTCATTTACCATTGGCATTAAAGACATGAATGTAAATGGGGTGTACAACGAAAGCTGCATAGATCAATTGTATGTTGGGCCATACAACAGTCAAATAGTAAGTGATGAGTTGTTTAACATGACTCCGACTATAGGTAATATTGCCTTTGAATGGGGCGGTAAGAAGTATAAACTGGTTAGTATAGAAACTACAGGCTCGTACATAGAGCTAAAAGAAGACATCAATGCTGGTCTGAGCAAAAAGCTGGAGATAGGCAAGAAGACTCCGAATTTCTCCTACATCAATGTGCTCAACAAGAAACATAGTCTGAAAGAGTATCGTAAGCAGGAGATATTCTTGTTTTTTTGGGACAAAGAATCGCTCAGTAGCGAGGACACAGCATACCTAAATAAGCTAAACCGTGAGTTTCCTGATTTGAAAATATTGGCCCTAAATCACGGGGATAAACCAAAACAGGTGAAAATAATATACTTCTACGATAGGGTACAGTATCCAATGGGTTATAGCAATAGTGAAATTGGTGCACATTACTTTTTGGAGGACTTGAGCAGAGGGTATTATTTGGGCAAGCGATGCAAGCTAAAGAATGATAACATGACACCAATGCAGATGTACCAACTGTTGGTGAATAAATCGAAATAATTATATTCGTAAAGTATGAACGGTACATTAACCATAGTAGTTGTAGCCATAGGAGCACTTCTTATCTTGAAGTTTGCGAAGAAGATCTTTTCTAAAATCGTTGGAGTACTTGTCATTGGAGGGGCAATTCTCTTTTTTATGTACAAATACTCCATGGGGCCGTTCCAAAATAATTTAGCTGATATGAGTGCGTTGCAAGAAAAATATTGCGGTCCGGAAGGAGACCAAGATATATGCGAGTGTATACTTACACCACTAAAAAAAGACATAGAGGACAGATTTTCTGCTGCGGAAAGAGATTCTTTGCAGCAGCAAAAGATAAAAGCTGCCTATGTACTACAAAAAAGCCTCAGAGCTACAAAAGAAACTGCTCTAGCTTGTTTAGCATTAAAAGGTATGACAGACAAATACAGTGTATTTATCAAAGATCTTGTTCCTATTGAAAATAAGTACCTGGATGTGGTAGGTGACAAGGCACGAGACCTAGGTGACAAACTTAAAGAAGAGGTATCTAACTTTAAGAACAACAAAGATGATATAGATGACAAGTACTAGGCTAATCCTAGTGCATGTTTAAGGTCTTTTACCTGACTTTCCCATAGCATATTCATTTCTTCTACTTCGTCTTCATCTACATAGTCTGTAATAAGAAGTCCAATATCTCCAGTTAGCTCATCTTTGGTTACTTCAAACTGAAAGTATTCGTCTGCAGGATTGTTCAGTAGTTTAAACTTCACCAATTTTCCATTGACTTTTTTCGCCAATTCAGCAGGATGATCTTCACCATCCCAAACAAATGTGTATTGTTTGCTTCCTTTTATGTTCACGTCATCGCAAAACCATTCTACTAAACCAGATGGTGTAGATAGGTATTGAAACAAGATTGTTGGTGACGATTTTATGACAAATTCAAGATCTATTTTTACTCTTTCCACGGTGTGTTTCTTTAAGACTTTTCAAATAAACGATTTTTTACCAAATAAACTATTCAAGACTTCTATTTTTGAACCCATAGTGATAGAATTATTTCGTAAACACAACATCTACTACATCCTAACATTTTTACTGATTATGTTGGGTTTGGTACTGCTTCTTATAGTGCCAAAAGGGGGGCTGGTTCTTTTGCTCGATGCCAATAGTACTAGTACATTGGATAACTTGTTCTTTTGGGTTACAAAAGGAGGGGAACCTTACATGGGTTTATTTGTCTTTGTTTTAATACTCTTATTCTCAACCAAGCGGTTCCTATTTATTTTCATCGTGAGCATTGTACTATCGCTTATCATTTCTCAGGGACTAAAGCATCAGGTTTTTCCCAATGAGGACAGACCGTCTAGGACATATACAGAATTACACGATATAGAGCACTTAGATCGACATACCCTTAATTCATTTCCAAGCGGACATACCACAGCAGCATTTACTTTTTTTACACTATTGGTTGTATCCCTTCGCAAAAAATGGGTGCAATTTTTAGCCCCGTTCTGTGCAGCAATAGTAGGTGTCTCACGTGTTTATCTTGGTCAGCATTATCTCATTGATATTGTTGCAGGGGCAGTGTTGGGTGTGTTTATCGTATCTATTGTGGTATACGTATTTAATAAGAAGATGCCTGTTGTAGAATGAAAATCTGGCTAAGGGAACATATCGCATTAGTGACCACCCTGATTACCTATTTGGTGTTGTTTCTTCCTTTCGTGGGGCAAGTACACCTATTTGACTGGGATGAGATAAATTTTGCGGAAGCTGCACGTGAGATGGTAGTCTCTGGAGATTGGATAAATGTGCAAATCAACTTTGAGCCGTTTTGGGAGAAGCCTCCGCTATTTATTTGGCTGCAGGCCATTTGTATGAAGGTGTTTGGTGTCAATGAGTTTGCTGCTCGTTTCCCCAATGTAGTCATTGGTTTTATTACGTTATTGGCACTCTACTTCCCTGTACTAAAGCAGTATGGTAAGCGTGCCGCTATTTTTACGCTCTTACTCTATCTCGGTAGTTTTACCCCACATTTTTACTTCAAGTCTGGTATTATAGATCCATTATTTAATCTGTTTATGTACGTGAGCGTGTTGTACCTCGTCTATGCTTCGCAAAAACGGACACATAAAAATTTCTTACTTGCTGGACTATTTCTAGGGCTCGCAGTACTGACTAAAGGACCCGCGGCATTATTACTCATAGGACTTACGGGGCTTTGTTTCCAATTGATTTACAAGGTGCACTTTTATCGTTTCAGCAACATTATTGTATTGGTTACTGGTATACTAATAACCCCAACCTTATACTTTGGCATACAAGTATATGAAAATGGATGGTGGTTTCTACAAGAGTTTTTAGTGTACCAAGTGGATCTATTTAAAAATCCTGTGGCATCTCACGGACAACCATTCTACTACCACTTTGTCGTTTTGCTAATCGGTTGTTTCCCGCTATTTATTCTCTCTTTTGGTAGCATGCTGTCCAAGCGGCCAGTAGGCGGAGACATCACCTTTTACCGTTGGATGAAAGTGCTTTTCTGGGTAGTATTGGTTGTGTTTTCATTGGTAACCACTAAGATCGTGCATTATAGTTCTATGTGTTATATACCATTGGCTATAGTAGGAGGAGTAAAACTCACAGAATATATCGTACTCAGCCGATTTACCAAAATAGCACTGGCGGCTGTAGGAGGTCTTTGGGTAATTGTACTTACTGTAGCCGGTTCATTTGCTTTGCCGCTTACCAACGGCCCTTTAGCACTACTAAAAAAGCTTGTACAAGATGAATTTGTACAAGCACAATTGGCTACGGATACCGTATGGACGATTGTGCCTATAGTATTGGCGGTATTGCTGGCGGTTTCATTGGTACGTTTTCTAGGTAAGCCAACGTTGTCTGCTTTAGCCTCGCTACTGGTCACTAACACATTGGTTGTAGCTTTTCTAATGATCAGTTTTATACCAAGAGTAGAGCAGGTCGTACAAGGTAAATGGATACAAGAACTGGAGCACTATCAAGGCAAAGAAATAGCCCATTTTACCCGTGGTTTCAAGAGCTACGCACACCGCTATTATACACATCAACAAGATTTTGAATCGTTTAGAATTGCTAAAGCACACGTTCTGAAACAATTGGGAAATCAGTCACTATATAAAATGGACGAAGACGATAGGAAGATATTTGCCAATGCAGTACGTGAGTATGTAATAGACTCTACAGCAATACCGGTAAGTCTATCTGCTAAGCTCAGTAAATTTGAGGAAGTAGATAATCGCTACCCAAATCTAACACGGGTATTTGAAGGCAATGGTTACGGAGTATGGGAACGTACTAGTGCTGCTCATATAGAATAAGCATATCGTTTTCTGTATTACTCCATCGTTTCAATTCCTTTAGCTGAAACTGTTCCTGTAGGTATGTGGTGTCTATCTCTGCATCTGTAGGAGCGTAGTATGAATCCCAAAGTATAAGTGCGTTGGGAATAAGCTTCTGATGTTTGTTTCTGAGAGAATACATGCGAGCTATCTGCTCAGAATCATCAATTATCTTACCACTGAGTAGTGCATAGTAATACGCATTGGTATACAGGGGTAGCGTGTCCAAATTTTCTTTCATTATATACGAGTTAGCATCGTGCATTAAAGACTGTTCACTCGTAAGCGACATGTCCTTTTGCCAATTGATGGCCATCTTATTATGGATAAAAGGAAAGACTACAATAACGGCAATGAAACATCCAATCAGAAGTTTAGTATGGATAAAGTGAAAGGCACACAGCAACCACTCCAAACCTCGATAGGCTATGAATGCTAAAAGCGGGATAATGACTATAAGCACCCGTGTGAGCCCAAAACTATGAAAAAGTCCGTAGGTCCAAAAAATACTATGAGCAGCGATATAGCCCACTGAAACACCGTATATTAGGAATAGCTCTTTGAGCTCCATCTTGCCTTTTAGGAAAAGCATACCGCCACGAAAAATGCCGAGAAAAAAAAACACAAAAACAGGTAGGCCGATAACATAGGGGAGTTGCTCCAAGAAATGCAAGATAGGTCCGCTACCATATTTTAACTCTTCTCCGGAGTATGGATTTTGATGAAACATCCATAAAAAATCATTGAAGACAAATAGACTGGATGTTTTCAAGCAATTGATACCTTCCAAGTTGTATA
>CAWVTO010000118.1:0-6533 GCA_963932895.1 uncultured bacterium | reverse complement strand
AAAAAAATGGAAATGAATGATGAGATTTTCATCCTCGGAGGGGCGGAGATCTATCGCCAGTCGCTAGACGTGGTAGATAGAATGTACCTGAGCGAAGTAGATGCTTCGTTTGCAGATGCAGACGCTCATTTCCCTGAGCCTGATTTGTCTGGATGGAAACAAGTGAAGTGTGATAAATATGAGAAGAGTGAGGCAAACGAGTATGCCTTTGATTTTTGTGTGTGGGACAGAGGTTAGCCATCTCTAGTTTACTTATCTGATAGTATTTTACCGTCACGTTCTACGATTTTAACTAACTGCTAATATCGAAATTGATCCGCTGTTAGTTGCGAGAATTCTAGATATATAACGTTAATAATCAGCTTTGTGCTAAATACGTATTTTCTCTAGGGAAGAAAATAAAATTCTGCTAAGGCTTCAACCTGCCGTAGTATCTTGGGAATGGAATTGTCTCACGTACGTGGTCCAGTTTGCATACCCAAGCAACGAGTCGTTCAAGCCCAAGTCCGAAACCAGAGTGAGGTACACTTCCGTATCTCCTTAGGTCGAGGTACCATTGGAATACGTCCATAGGTAGTTTGTGTTCTTGTATCTTTTCTACAAGCCACTCTTCACTTGTTTCACGCTCTCCGCCACCTACAATTTCTCCATATCCTTCGGGTGCTAGTACGTCTACCCCTCTCGCAAAACGAGGGTCTTCAGGATTACGCTTCATATAGAATGCTTTTATCTCGTGTGGCCAGTCGTATACCATGATAGGGTTATCAAACAGGCGAGTAAGGACTGTTTCATCACTGCCACCAAAGTCTTGACCGTAGGTAAAGTCACGTGCAGAGGTTAACCACTGTGGAAGATTTCGTTGATCTTCTTCCAGTTGCTTTACTTCCGCTTTTAGTCCATCTATTTTGTTTTGGTTGAAGTTGATTACCCCTTTTTTGATACCTCCAGCTGCTATGGTGGCTTCACGCTCGGCTATTTCTGCTTCGCACTCCGCTTGGCGAGCTATAGCGGCATCTAGGTCTGCTTGTATTACCGTAAGCGAGTTTTGCCCGTTTACTTCTTTGTTGCCTTTTAGTATTTCTACCGCCTCATCGTAGCTCATTCGTGGAAAAGGTTTCGCTACTGTTTCTAGCTTGCTTATATCTCTTCCTAGTATCGCTAACTCTTCTGGACATTTCTCAATTACCTCAAGTACTACTGCACGCAGAAAATTTTCGATAGTGTCCATATTCTCAAAGATGTCACAAAAGGCCATCTCCGGCTCTATCATCCAAAATTCTGACAAGTGCCGTCTTGTTTTACTTTTCTCTGCTCTAAAAGTAGGTCCAAAGGTGTATATTTTGCCCATAGCCATAGCCATAGCCTCGCCGTAGAGTTGGCCACTCTGAGTAAGGTATGCAGGCTTACCGTAGTAGTCCGTTTCAAATAGATCTGTAGTACCTTCGGCGGCATTACCGGTAAATATGGGAGCGTCCATTTGTACAAAATCTTCACTCTGAAAGAAATTGTGTATGGCATAAATCACGCTATTACGTACTTTCATTATAGCCCATTGTCTTCTGCTACGAAGCCACAGGTGACGATTGTCTACTAAAAATTCTACGCCATGCTCTTTGTTAGAGATAGGGTAGTCCTTCGCGTTTTGGTATATTTTAAGATCAGTAGTGTGTAGTTCGTATCCGCCTATTTGGCGTTCGTCTACTACTACAGTTCCAGTTACAGCTATAGAGCTCTCTTGGCCTAGAGACTTCGCTTCTGCAAACAATTCTTCACCTAAATCATCTATTCCAAGAATGCATTGACACAGTCCATGACCATCGCGTAAATTGATGAATACAACTGTTTTACTTTCTCGTTTATTGGCTACCCACCCTTTGAGTGTAACCACCTGTCCTACATATTGATCTAGTTGTTTGGTATGCATTTTGCTGCTTGTGTAAATCTTCCTATTTTTGTCGAGTACAAAAGTAAACGCTTAACGCTACTTTTCTATATTGATATGTTAAAACAGCATTTAAGTCAAAAGCTACTACAAAAACTCAGTCCGCAACAGATCCAATTTATCAAATTGTTGCAACTCAATACGCTCAATTTTGAAGAGCGTGTGGAGGAAGAATTGTTGGATAACCCTGCATTGGAGAATGGTAAAGATGAAGAGGAAGAGTCTAGCTATGAAGAGGTAGACGACTTAGACTATAGCTCCAAGGAGGAAGAACTTGACGTGTCAGATTATATGAATGATGACGATGGAGGTATTCTGATGAGTGGTGAATATCAAAGCACAGATGAGGAGAAAGAGTTTATGCCCGTGGTCTTTCATTCTTCTTTCAGAGAAAGGCTTTTGGAGCAAGTCACTGGGGCACTCAAAACCGATCAAGACGAGTTACTTGCAAAGCAAATCATCGGTACGTTAGATGATGACGGTTATTTGCGTAGATCCTTGTTGGCTATCAAAAACGATTTGCTTTTTACGCAAAATATACGAACTACTGAAGAAGACCTGGAGAAAATTTTAGGACATATACAGCAGTTAGATCCGGCGGGTGTAGGGGCTCGAGATTTAAAAGAATGCCTGCTGTTGCAGATAAAACGTAAACAAGAAGTGGGTGATAACCCGGTTTATAAGCTGGCATATGGGATATTGGATGAAATGATGGAAGATTTCTCTAAGAAGCACTACCAGCGGATTACCAAAAAATTTGAAGTATCTGAAGACTATTTACGTGAGACATTAGAATTTATTGCTAGTCTAAATCCTAAACCGGCACAAAGTGGTTCAGAAGGAGGTGTAGCCAAAGATTTTATCATACCCGATTTCATAGTAAAAGAAGCATACGGAGACTTAGAGGTTACGCTCAATCAGAAGAACGCCCCAGAGTTAAAAGTAAGTAGAGCCTACAATGAGACGCTCAAAAGCTATGTGGTAAGTAAAGAAAAGACCAAAGAACAGAGAGACGCTGTACAGTATATAAAGCAAAAATTGGATGGAGCCAAGTGGTTTATAGACTCGGTAAAGCAACGGCAGAATACACTACTTGTTACCATGCGAAAAATCGTGGAGATTCAGCATGAGTTTTTTATGACGGGTGATCTGTCAGACTTGAGACCAATGATACTCAAGGATATTGCAGAGGCAATAGGTATGGATATCTCTACCATTAGCCGGGTGGCGAGTAGTAAGTATGTAGAAACGGATTTTGGAATTTTCTTACTCAAAGATTTCTTCACCGAAGGTATTACGACAGATAGCGGAGAAGAGGTAAGTAACCGTGAGGTGAAAAAAATATTGAATGATGCTATTGATGCAGAAAATAAGAAAAAGCCATTAACGGATGAAGCACTCAAACTTATTTTGCAAGATAAGGGTTATAAGATAGCTCGACGTACCGTTGCCAAATACCGCGAGCAGTTAAATTTATCCGTAGCACGTCTCAGAAAAGAATTATAAATGAAAAAGGTCCTTCAAGCACTTTCAGTGCTTACACACCCTATATTTTTACCTATTTTTAGTTTAGTAATATATGCACCCATTGTAGCTAAATACGGTGAGAACGCAATTGTACTGAGTCTAATATGGATAGGTTTTGTTTATCTATTACTGCCATTGTTGTACTTTAAATTTATTCGTAAGATGAATTTGGCAATGCCCAATTTAGATGAACGCAGATCTATTTTTAGAGCGTATTCACTGATCAATGCTGGGTTTATATTCGTGAGTATATTTATAATGACAGAGTACGTTAGTTTCTTTATGGCAGCTATGCTACTTCATATTATTATGCTCTTATTGGCATTTGTAGAGATGAAAGCCAGTTGGCACACTGCGGTGTGGACATTTCTTACATTGGTTGGGCTTATGGTGTTGTACAATTATAGCTTTGTAGGATTTGAAAGTATCGTGTTTCTGCCATTGAGTATTCTAGTTGCAGTTATTCTTATTAGAAAAGCAGCTAAAGCACATACGTGGTTTGAGTTAGGAATGGGAGGTGCTGCCGGAGCATTTGCGTCGCTACCCGTATTGTTTTTTTAAAATATTTAAAGAGTTTTATCCATGAATTTTGAAACATTAGCATACAGAAACGAGAATGGGGTAACAACCATTTGCCTCAATAGACCAGATAGATACAATGCGTTTAATGAGCAAATGCGTAAGGACTTATTGGCAGCGTTGCAAGTAGCAGAAAAGGACGGTGCCTGCAGAGCAATCGTGCTAAGCGGAGAAGGCAAGGCATTCTGTTCTGGTCAAGACCTGAAAGACATAGAAGGAAAAGGTATTGATTTTTCAGACTTTTTAAAAACAGGTTACAATCCTGTGATTCGTGCCATGCGAAATATGCCAAAACCAATTATTGCTCGTATCAACGGGGTGGCAGCAGGAGCGGGTTGTTCACTCGCATTGGCGTGTGATTTTATCATAGCAGACGAAAAAGCCAGTTTTGTTGAAGTATTTGTTGGAATCGGTTTAGTGCTCGATTCGGGGTCTTCTTATTTCTTGCCCCGTTTAGTAGGGAGCAATAGAGCATTTGAATTGGCTACAATGGGCAATAAAGTAAGTGCCAGTAAAGCTCTAGAATGGGGGATGATAAATAGAGCCGTAGGTACTGCTGAATTAGATGCAGAAGTGGAGAAGGTTGCACTGTACTATGCTAATGCTCCAACTCTTGCTGTAGCTTCTATGAAGAAAATGCTCAATGATTCGCTAACATCTACATTAGACCAAGTTCTCGATTATGAAGCTCACTATCAACAGATCGCAGGAAGTTCAGCAGACTATAAAGAAGGTGTTGCTGCTTTTATAGAAAAACGTAAACCTACATTCAAAGGGAGCTAGTTTTTTCTGAAGGCAGCATAGTATTACGCTAACCTGACACTGTTTTCATACTCTTTTGGGTACATTTGAATGCATAAAATCACTATGCGTATTGTATTGTATTTGTTAAGTTTCATTGCTTTAAGTAATTCCAATCATTTGATGGCACAGGGCCTCTGTGGACAAACAGCCTATTTAACCTATTTAGAAACGCTGAATCATGGTTTTATCGAGGCGGCAGAAAATACATTCTTCACTGCTTTGCGTGAGAGTAAAATAAAAACCAAGAGGCAGCAAGACACAGTATTTAAAATCAATGTCGTTTTTCATATCGTATACAATACTGCTCAGCAAAATATTGACGATTCGTTGGTATACTCTCAACTAAGGATAATGAATGAGGCATTTCGAAGGACAAATGCAGATACTACAAATACACGAGAGATATTCAAACCCTTTGCTGCAGATGCAGGAATAGAATTTGTAATTGCTAGACAAGATCCGGATGGGAATCCATCTACCGGGATTATACGTAAGGAAACAACGCGAGGAACTTTTGGTACTAACCCAATTGACATAAGTGTAGCTGATTTGGTGAAAAATGGAAATATGGGCAGTACTCCTTGGGATACCGATAAATACCTTAACATCTGGATTTGCGATTTGTCGTTTGGTGGCATAGAGGGGTTGCTTGGTTACGCTTATCCCCCTACGGGATCGGCCAATTGGGCTGGGGATATTTCATTTTCTTCATCAGATAATCAAGGTGTAGTTTGTCATTATACAATAGTGGGAGAGAATAATCCACTTAGCTCCGCCACAGGCAGCAAAACAATGGTTCATGAAGTAGGTCATTACCTTGGGCTTCGTCATATATGGGGAGACGGAGGTTGTGCTGTAGATGATTTTATGGACGATACACCCCTCTCCGGAAGGGCGAATAGTATTTGCAACAAAAGAATAAATACGTGTAATGAGATTGTGGGGGATGACTTTCCTGATATGTTGGAGAACTACATGGACTATGCCAATGAGGCCTGTCAAAATTTATTTACCAATGATCAAGTAGCTCATATGCGAACAAACCTACGTATGTTCCGCAGCGGTATTTATGTAGAGCAACATAATGCAGAGGCCGATCTTGACCTGACGGGCGTATATCCAAATCCAGTGGTGGAAGGCAAATTAACTATTTATCTAAAAAATGTGGATGTGAATGACACATACGATATGACGCTATATAATCTTCTAGGTCAGCCAATACTCGTTTGGAATTTGGAAGCGGTAAGCAATCAGCAAATTATAGGTTTTCTTGGATTACAGGGAGCCTATATTTTCAAGATAAGACAAGGAGGAGAGCAGATTGCAACAGGTAAACTTTTGATGGGCCAGTAAGTGCCAAAAAAGCTCTTTTTGGTATTAGGCAAATAGGCTTGTTTAGATTATCTTTGCCTCCTATATGTCACAAGCAGTATTTGATCTCAATCTAATCAAAAAAACATACCAAAACCTTGATAGTAAGGTGAAAGCAGCAAGAGAAGTGGTAGGAAAACCACTTACACTTGCTGAAAAAATATTGTACTCTCACCTTTGGGATGGGAATGCGACTCAAATTTTTGGTCGTGGGGAAGACTATGTAGATTTTGCACCAGACAGAATTGCTTGTCAAGATGCTACTGCTCAAATGGCTCTTCTTCAATTCATGCAAGCAGGCAAACCGCAG
>CAWVTO010000117.1:0-6601 GCA_963932895.1 uncultured bacterium | reverse complement strand
TACACAAAGGAGTAATAGAGAATAATTTTTCTGGTTTAGATGAAGGATTTAGCTCTGCAGCTATACGTGATTTCTATGCTGTGTGTGGTGATAGTGCGGTAATAGAAGAAGATTTATTGCAATCGTGTAAAGAAACCGACTACCTATTGTCTTATGTATGTGGCGGAGGTTCGTATACGAGCTGCAACGGTTTTGGCACATCAGATAGTTTCAAAAATGGCAATATTGCTGCTTTCAATCACTTGTTTGGCAGCTTCTTTGGCGATTGGGATATTCAAAACAATCTAATGCGAGCTTCTCTAGCTACTGAGCGTTTAGGTTTTAATGCCGTATGGAGCGGTAGACCAAAATGGGTTACGCACACCCTTGCTGTAGGCGAAAGCTATGCAGACATCACCAAAAGATCTCAAAACAACTTTTTGGACTACGATGCAAACTTCTATCAAAACGGTGCTCATATGGCACTTCTAGGAGATCCTAGCTTGAGACTACATGCCATAAAACCGGCTAAAAACATACGTCTAGCAACCACGGATGCTAGAGACAGAACTATACTCAACTGGGAAGCTACAGACGAAACAAGCATACTTGGATACTACGTATACCGCAGCCATCGAAAAACAGGCAAATACGTACTGCTTAACACAACGCATATTACAGATACCGAGTTCACAGATACACTACCATACGCAGGAACCAATCACTATATGGTACGTGCTGCTAAAAAGCAACGCACCGGTAGCGGTAGCTATATAAACCTAAGCCTAGGCATACAGGCGGAAATAAACGAGATGAAAGGCGAAATAGCTTCTCAACAAGAGTTAGCCCTTGTTACCCTAAAAGTGTACCCAACCCTAACCCAGACTACACTCACACTGGAGCAAGAATTACCAAAAGCAACTAACTATACTATCTATAGCCCAATGGGTAAGAAAGTAGCTAATGGTCGTTTGAATACCAAAAAAACGGTGATAGACGTTTCTAACCTAGCAAGTGGAGCCTATTTCATAAAAACAGGAAGCGGTACTTCTCGCTTTATTAGACGTTAATTCTTAAAGAATTTTTTGTTCTGTCGCTGATAGAAAGCCTTTTCATAAGGCTTGTCTTCTGGAGGTTTGATGTAGGATTTCATGCCGATGTCCCAAATATTTAACGTAGTGTCAGACACATACACCACACCATCGTGAAAAGAATAAAATGCTCTTCCTTGTGGAGTAAGTAGAGACGGTGAAGCCCTATTCGTATGATCAAATAATTGAGCTATGGTGGGGAATATATCCATTTGGCTTACGACACTGTATACAGCAGTATCATGAGCTACCACTCCACCCGTAAGCAATAATGGTACTCTAAAGTTTGCCGTATCGTATATGGGAGCATTATCTGGCCGTATGGTTCCGTGGTCTGCCGTTACAATAAGCAAGGTGTTTTCCCATTTCCCTGATTTTTTTAGTCCATCTACAAACTCATCCAAGCAACTATCTGTATAGGCTACACTGTTCAGATATGGGTTTTCTAGTCTATTGTAACTGGGCACATCAAAAGGCTCGTGGCTGCTCAACGAGAAAATCATTTTAAACTGTGGCCTTTCTTCTGCATTGAAATTTAATAATTCAGCTTCAAATACATCCCCGTCATGCACACCCCAGGCATTTGCATTGATACTTGTATAGTCTTCTTGAGAAACCACTTCGTCGGCATCTTTGAAAAGCACCTTTATATTGGCAAACTCCAAATTGCCACCATAGGCAAAACTGGTATGGTATTCGCTCGGAAAGACACTAAATATACTTGGCTCATTTGCTAAGTGCTGAGGGAAATTAGTAAGTGTCTGTCTAGCTGCACTCGGCACACCATACGTTAGAGCCAATAGTCCCTTATCTGATCTGAAACTACTCGCAAATGCTTTGTGATAGTTAATGCCGTGTTGCATTAGCTGATTCAAATGGGGCGTAGCATCATACTGAGGACCACTGAGACCACCTATTACTTTTGCACTAAAACTCTCCAGTACTAGTAAGATTACATTGGTACTGTCATTCATATTTATTACACCATCCATAGAATGAGATATCATCTGTGGGCGAGTGAGTTGCTCCATATCCTTTTCATCATCAAAAAAGACCAATGCGGCATGTTTATCTCGTTCTAGTTCTGTTGCTAAAAAATTCCAAACTGCGTTTATCGCCGTGTTGTTGTATAGATTGTCGTCGCTAAAATAGGCACTACTTACATTGATAGGCACATTACCGATACCCCCACGCAGCAGTACTACCGAGAGCACTATTAATGGAAGACTCCAAAAAGAACCCTTGGATTTTGGCATAGCCAAAACACGACGCCCCCACTTGGCAAACCAAAAGAGAGAAAGTGTAGCAAAAGCAAAAACAACGATATAGGTATTAGTGTCTATAGACGCCATGCCAGCATTCTCCTTGCCCAGAAACTGTATAAAACCAAGATTTGTCCTTTGTCCCCAGTAGCTAAAAAAGTAAGGATCTACAGCAACAATGAGCAGTATAAATAGGAAGACCAACCACCAATACGCAGCAAGCACTTTTGACAGGCTAGTCTTAACAAAATACTGCACCAAGAAAATAGCTAACGGTATTAGTGTGACATAGCCCACCATAGAGAGGTCTAGCCGCAGACCATTTTTCCAAATGGAGTAATACGTATTTACAGAAAAGGCTCCATCGTTGACCAAAAAAAAGTAAAGCTTAGCCACGGCAAAAAAGAACAGCCAGAGTAAACTTGTTTTGAAATAGTAGGCTACCGTTCGCATTAAAATCTATGCAAATCTACGCTTTCGTTTATATCCGTACCCAGATACATATGACTTACCAATTCGGCTACCAATAGTGGGGCCATGCTCACGGCTTTACTGCCCATACCATTAAGCACATACACGTCTTTATGTAGCGGGTGCCTACCAATGGTCGGTTTTCTATCCAGTGTAGCAGGTCGTACTCCGCAATAGTGATCCACAATTTTATAGGGTACAGTTATTACCTTTTCCAATTTATCCGTAAGATCGTCACGCATCATGCCTGTCGGATTAAGGGTACTGTCATTGCGGGCATAGGTGGACCCAGCCCTCCAAGTCCTATCTTTTAGATGCTGCAAAAAAACAGACCCCAGATAAATGTCACCTTTGGGTTCTAGGTCTGTCTCCAAGGTAAGTAGCTCCCCTTTGGTAGGTATTATTGTCACATAATCATTCCATAATGGATTGTCTACTAACTTATACCCTTCTGCAAATATGATATTATCATACTGCACATCTTGGTACTGCTTACTTTCCAAATCCAATGCTTCAAGGTCAAATGTTTCGAAGCACGTTGCGAGTAATTTTTCGCATGATGCCAGAAATTCTCGGGTATTCATTTCTCCTCCTTGCTGCACATTAAGCACCCCAAACTGAGTGTTTAATCCGCTGACGGTTTCATTGGCAAATGAGCAAAACCCATTGTATTTGGCCTTGTGTGCTTTACTGAGCCAAATGTTCTGTTCACCCGCAGAAGAGATGATTCTTTTATAATTTATTGGTCTAAAAAAGGATGAGCTTAGCCGTTTTTCTAACGCATGGTAATACGAAGCTAAAGATGGGAAAATCTCTGCTGCCCGCCATCCCACGGTAAAGAACTTTCCTACCAGCGGATTTGCCAAACCTGCAGCTACTGTAGTACAATGATTGGCTTGAGGTGTATCGTATACTAATGTAGATTTACCTTGTTGTTCTAGCTCTAATTGCAATAACCTTCCGCATATCCCTCCCCCTACTATTAGACAATCTACTTTTTGCATTCGTTAGGGCAAAGATAGTCTGCTAATAATTTATGTTATTTGCAGCATGAAAAAATACGTGGTATTAATAATACTTACAGTTGGCCTATGGGGCTGCAAAGATGAGTTTAACTTACCCTTTTACGATAGCTACATAGATAGCACACCTCCAACCCTTACAATTATTTCTCCAGCAGAAAACGCAACGATTACAGGAGATACAGCCGTGCAACTTAGCTATGAGCTAAAAGATGACTACAAATTGAAGTCGTTCAATATTAGAATAATACCTGGCGACATTAACTTGCCTGAATTTAGAGATACTGTAGCCATAGACGACAGTATATTTTCCTATAATAAACTATACACAATACCCAAAGATTCGGCCATGCGGTACGAAATAAATATCGCAGCAGAAGACTCCTTGGGCTTTGGTAGTAGCCAAGTATACTTCTTTAATTATCAATAAGTGATACGCGGTAGAGCAATACGTACCATTCTTGCATTAGCTATCTTATTGATGGCTCAAAGCGTAGTAAATGCACAATTGCTTGACACCTCAGACGTACACCTTTTTAAGCCTGTAGAGGTGCGTATCCTGCAAACAGAAAACATAACATTACTCGAGCTCGATACCACTGAAATCGATACGCAACTCAATCTCTTCTACAATTACTACCCGGCTTATGACCGTAGTTTTCCTATGCTGGACCAAGGACAAGAAGCTACACCCATATTGCCACTAAACAGCAGTTTGGTTAGAGAGGTAAACCTTAGTTTGGGGACAAATCATATGGCCCCCTACTTCTATGACAACACGATTCATGTGTACCAAACACCACGGCCATTCACGCGTTTAGCGTATTCTCAAGGGCCATTAGAGTTTATCAATGTAGGAGTAACACATGCACAGCAAATAAGCAAGAGACTCTCTTTTGGTCTGGACTATAGACGTATAAAAAATCAAAATCGGTACTACTCCAATTTGCAAAACTTGAGTACCGTACGCATAGGAAACCTGTTTAACTCTAAGTTTTACACCAGCTACTATACTGCCAATAGAAAATATGAGTTGGTAGCCTCTTATGTATGGAACAAAAGTAAAAATGCAGAGTCAGGTGGTATATCAAATGATACGGTTTATAATGCATTGAGCGGCAGACAAAAAGAAAATAACATCCCGGCACGATATACAAATGCATTCAATACGCATGCTCAGAATAATTTTAAACTTACGCAATACTATAGACCCGGAGGCAAGAGCACCGATAGTACGCTTGACATGAGTTTAGGGCAATTCCAAAACCAGTTTTTTATTACCACCCAGTTTCTTAGCGAACGCGTAGAGTTTGAAGATGGCAATCCCGACTCATTAAACTATGGCTATTCCCTTCAGGATTTTCGCGACTCTATACATCTACGTACGTTGAGTAATGAGCTTGGATATACCGTAAAACTCAACCCTGTAACACTGAGTACAAGTGTGATACACTCCTACAACAAAGTATACCTAAATGGCATGGTAGACGTACTAAACAACATCTATTTGCAAGCCAAGGCAAAAGTGCAGATAAAAGGATTCAGCATAAATGGGAAGGGAAAATTTGGCGTATTGGGGTACAATGCTGGAGACTATTCCATTGATGGAGAGGCTGCTTTTCTAATAAAGAGTTTTGCCTTAAAAGCACACATACTCTCACAGCTGGTAGAGCCCAATTTTTTAGAACAGCGGATGTATAGCCCTGCTGTCATCTGGAATAACTCTTTTAAAAAAATAAGTGTAAACCGTTTGGGCGGGGAAGCCCAAATAAAGATCGGAAACCACCAATTGAATGGTAGAGCTAACCTAGAAACAATAGGCAACCTCGTATACTTTACAAATGAACGTGATGTAGCTCAAGCAAGTAAACTCACAACACTGTTTCAGATACGTGCAGACTATGCCTTTGCATCCACGTATTTTGGAGGAAACACAACCGTGACCTTACAGCAATCGAGCAATCAGCAGGTGCTTCCACGACCTGCTACATCTGCTACGGGCAATGTCTATGCAAAATTTAGGCTATTCAAGAAGAATCTAGGTGTACAAGTAGGTGCCCGCACTTTTTGGTACAGTAGTTTCAATAGCCCCACGTATACACCATACACACGGCAATGGCATAATACCAATCAACGCTTTGAAATGACTGCTCCTATTAATCCATACATTATGGCAAAGGTAAAAAGCTTCTTTTTTGGATTTGAGATGTTTCATGTACAACAAGGATGGGCGAATAACGACTACTACAGTGCACCGCATTTCCCACTAATGCCCCGCAGTGTACGGTTAAACTTTCGTTGGGATTTGAGCAATTAAATCTTTTTTAGCGTATAGATCTCAACGCGTTTGTTTTGATCTCCTTGTGCCTTATTCGCGGGCAATTTATATTTCATCCTAAAGTTACTCATTCCCTTGTAAGTAAGTCTATCTTGGCTAATTCCGCTCGTAATAAGGTAGTTGTATATCGCTTTGGCTCGCATGTAACTCAGCTCCATATTCCAACGTTTTTGCATACTATTGATGGGTCTGTTTATTGGAAAATTCATGTGCCCTTGTATTTCTATAAAAGCATCTTTTTGTCTTTGCATTATAGCCAAAAGCTTGTGTAACTCCGGTTGGCTCTCTGGGCGTATCTCGTCACTATCTGTAAAGAAATAGATATTTTGGAATGTAAACTTGCCTACGATCCTTACTTTGTTAAGCTCTAGAATGTATACGAGGGTATCTACCGGTTTATTTATATCTTCTTTTGGTACGGTAAGGTACTCGGTCAAG
>CAWVTO010000116.1:0-6606 GCA_963932895.1 uncultured bacterium | reverse complement strand
GACTCTGGAGCTATGCCATACGCACAATTGCACTACCCTTTTGAAAACAAAGAAAAAGTAGAAGACAGAACACATTACCCAGCCGATTTTATTGCAGAAGGAGTAGACCAAACTAGAGGATGGTTCTTTACACTGCACGCCATATCGGTGATGCTAGAAGACTCTGTTGCTTATAAAACGGTCATGGCCAATGGCTTGGTACAAGACAAAAAAGGCAACAAAATGTCGAAGAGCAAAGGCAATACGATTGACCCGTTTATGGCAGTAGACAAGTACGGAGCAGATATTATTCGCTGGTATATGCTCAGTAATGCTTCTCCATGGGACAATCTAAAGTTTGACCTTGGTGGACTTGATGAGACCAAACGTAAGTTTTTTGGTACACTACACAATTCCTATGGTTTCTATGCTCTATACGCCAACATTGACAATTTCACCAATGATAAGGAGCAAGTACCAATGGCAGATCGTTCTGAACTGGATAGATGGATACTCAGTAAACTAAACTCGCTTGCCAAGCTAGTAGAGAAAGAGATGGATGACTATGAGCCAACAAGAGCTGCTCGTGCTATTCAGAGTTATGTTATCGACGATATGAGTAATTGGTACGTGAGACTAAATCGTCGTCGTTTTTGGAAAGGCGAAATGAGCACCGATAAGATTGCAGCCTACCAAACATTAAGCACATGCCTAGAAACAGTAGCTAAACTTATGTGTAGTTTTAGCCCTTTTTATGCTGATCAACTCTACCAAGATCTTAACTTTACCGACAAGTCTGTTCACTTACAGGATTTCCCTAAAGCTGATGAAGCACTTATCAATACAGACCTCGAAGAGCAGATAGAAATATCACAACGAATCACTTCATTGATACTTCGAATACGTAAACTAGACAATATTAAAGTACGTCAACCGCTCAGCAAAGTAATGATTCCAGCTCTTAGTGACGCATTTGCTACTAACCTAAAAAAGGTGGAGGACGTTATTAAGTCTGAGGTAAACATAAAAGAGATAGAAATTTTAGACCGAAATTCATCGGTTATCAAAAAATCTGCTAAGCCTAACTTTAAGGCTCTTGGCGTAAAAGTGGGTAAAGATATGAAGGCCGTAACAGGACCTATTTTTGCTTTCACCAATGAAGATATAGCTACGCTAGAAAACGGAGCTACAATAGATATAGTTGCCAACGGAACAACGTACGCAATTGGTCTAGATGATATAGAGGTAAAAACGGCAGACATACCTGGATGGCAGATTATGAGTGATAGTAACTATACTGTTGCACTGGATCTAGAGCTTACAGATGAGTTAAGGCAAGAAGGTATAGCTAGAGAGTTGGTCAATAAGATTCAAAATCTTAGAAAAGATAAAGACTTTGAAGTAACCGATAAAATCAATATAGAATTAGCTCAAACAGACTATATAGCTACTGCAATAGATATCTATAATGAATATATTTGTGGTGAAGTACTAGCAAATACGTTGGTACTTATTGGAGACATTAATACTGAAGACACAATAGATATAGATCTTCATACTATAAAAATCAAACTTTCTAAATAACTAAAATGGCAGAATCATTCAGATACAGTGACGCAGACTTAACCGAGTTCAAAGAAATAATTTTAGCAAAGCTTGCTGTAGCTAAAGAGGAGTATAACTACTTAGCAAAGCAAATTAAATCTAAAAATGAAAATGGCACAGATGATACGGCTAGTGCATATGTGGCAATGGACGACGGAAGTGATTCTCAACAAAAAGAAAATTCAGGAAAGCTTGCTGCACGTCAACAAAAATTCATTAGTAATCTAGAGACTGCACTTACACGTATAGAGAACAAAACATACGGTATATGCAGAGTAACAGGTAAGCTTATCAATAAGGATAGATTAAAAGCAGTACCCCATACAACGCAAAGTATGGAAGCAAAAAAAGACCAATACAAGTAAATCAAGTATTTTGGAAGGAATAACAACTAGCTCAAAAAACAGGAAACTTGCCTATGTAGGTTTTACCATATTCATTGTCCTCGTGCTGGATCAGTGGCTTAAGTACTACATTAAAACTACTTTTACTTTGGGCGAGAGTCGAATGATGATCAACAACTGGTTTGAACTTCATTTTACAGAAAACCCCGGAATGGCCTTTGGCTTAGAACTAGGTGGCAGCTGGGGCAAAATAATCCTCACCACTTTCCGCATCATTGCATCAGGCATTATTTTCGTTTATATCAAGAATCTCATAGGAGAAGGAGCTAAAACAACTATGATTGTTTTAGTGTCACTCATACTAGCAGGAGCATTAGGTAATATTATTGACAGCCTCTTCTATGGTAATGTATTTAGTGAAAGCACCTACCATACGGTAGCAACACTATTCCCAGAGAGCGGCGGATACGCCCCCTTCTTTAGAGGAAAGGTGGTAGACATGCTATACTTTCCGCTAATGGATACTTTTTGGCCAGATTGGATACCCTACTTTGGTGGATCACGTCTACAGTTTTTTAGACCCGTTTTTAATATCGCTGACGCAGCAATAAGTATTGGTGTCTTTACGATAATAGCATTTCGAAAAAAGTTGATCCCTGTATCTACCTAAACATAAAAAATACTCTTCTTCCTGAATAATTTGTGGCTTATGCGGAGCTGCTGTAATATAGCGTAATCAATCTACACAAACACCCAACGATACACTACACGCTGAATTTATCCGACATAGAAAAGAAATCGTAAGAAACCCAACAACTTACTCAGCACTATGCCCGTAAAATCCTAGGAGTAAATGCAGATTATTCTGATTAACGCATATAGTTGCAAAACTAATCCGAAGCTTTATCCTGATCGCCTTCTTTTTTATCCAAGACAGGCTTAAAGATATAGTAAACACCTACGAATATGATAAGTGTGACAATCACCTCTGAAACTCCCCAAAACCATCCTGTAGCGTCTGGAGCTCGGTTTGTAGTGTCAGATAATGTCTGTTGTAGTAATATTAGTCCTATATTCATATTATCCTACCTTCTTTATTGCTTTCAAATACCTCTTTAACTCTTCCCTTACCTTAGGGAATAAGAAGAATAATCCAATCACATTAGGAACAGCCATAGCAAATATCATTGCATCAGAGAAATCTGTAACAGCTCCTAAGCTGGCCGCTGAACCTATTACTATAAAGAGACAAAATAATATTTTAAAAGAGTAATCCGATGCTTTAGACTTACCAAAAAGGAATAACCAACTCTGGAGGCCGTAGTATGACCAAGAAAGCATAGTAGAAAAAGCAAAAAGAACAACTGCTACAGTAAGCACATAAGGAAACCAAGGTATAACAGAAGCAAATGCATGAGAGGTGGCTAAAACACCATCTGGAGACTTCACTCCATACGTCATTATGCTGCCATCTCCGTTTGTTACAATAATGACAAGTGCAGTCATAGTACATACTACTACAGTATCTATAAATGGCTCAAGTAATGCTACCAAACCTTCTGATGCTGGATACTTAGTTCTAACAGCTGAATGAGCAATAGCTGCAGATCCTACTCCTGCTTCATTACTAAATGCGGCCCTTTGAAAACCGATAATTAATACTCCAAGTAATCCTCCAGATATACCTTTAGCATTAAATGCTCCATCAAATATTTGCTCAAAAGCATTTCCAATACTTCCAATATTCATTATGATGACAACTAATGCCGCCGCAAAATAAATACCCACCATAAACGGCACCACTTTCTCAGTAATATTACCTATTCTCTTAATTCCTCCTATGATTACAATCCCAACCAAAATGGCCATAATAACCCCAAAAACAACCCCAGCTGATGTAGAGTCTACACCTAACATAGAATTGAACTGCGTAGCTGCCTGATTAGCTTGAAACATATTTCCGCCGCCAAAAGAACCTCCTACACACATTATAGCAAATATCACTGCTAATACTTTACCTAATTTACCTTTACCTACATCGGCTAGTCCTTTTTTTAAATAATACATTGGGCCTCCGTAAATAGTTCCGTCCTCTCCTACGTCTCTATACTTCACTCCTAGTGTACACTCTACGAACTTAGAAGACATCCCTAGCAAACCTGCGAGTATCATCCAAAAAGTAGCACCTGGACCACCTAACGAGATGGCTATTGCTACTCCAGCAATGTTTCCCAGTCCTACTGTACCCGAAAGTGCGGCAGTAAGAGCTTGAAAATGCGAAACCTCTCCATGATGTCCTTCTACTCGTATAGTTTCTATGGCATCTCCACCTGGTGTAGGGTCTCCTGCCATTTTATCAGAGGTTACGTGATCTACATCATCATACTTTCCGCGTACTATATTGATAGAAGTTGGGAATAGTCTAATGTTTACTAGTTTGAAAATAACGGTGAATGCTAGACCTGCGAATAGCAACAAAATGATAACAAGAGGGACACTTACTCCATCTGTGATTTTTATAGAGGTAAATACGAATCCTGCCCAAGCATTAGATATTGGCGTAAACCACTCATTTATTCGCTCATCCAACCCTTTACTCTGCTCCTGAGCAAACAGTGTAAAAACACTAATTAAACTCATTGTTAAACCTGCTATTCTCTTCATATTGCTGTTATTATAAACCGTCTGCAATATGTGTCATTCATTAAGATAATACAACTATTATCTCAACCGCTTTGCCGAATGATAATTGTGTGATTTTTGGCCTGTATCTGAGTTGATGATTCCTTCCTTCGTTAGAGCATCAATACGAACCATACCGTGTGAGTGAATAATTTTACCATTATCCAAAGCTATACCTACATGGCCGATGCGTTCCTTTTTATCAAAAAAAACTAAATCCCCTTCGAATAGCTCTGCGAACTTCACGGGCTTGCCCATTTTTTGCTGTTGCGAAGCATCCCGAGGCAGAGCTATGCCTAGCACCTTATAAATCACTTGCACAAAACCAGAGCAATCAATACCACTATAGTGTCTGCCACCCCATAAATAAGGAGTACCTAAAAATTTCTTTGCGAGATTCCCTACAAAAATACGTTCTTGATTATCTTCCAGCTGTGACACCTCAGACCCCAAACTACTATTCAGTGGGCTATCGTAAATATCATTGTGTAGCGATAATGATAAATTGGTTTGCACCTTTCTCTCAGCAGCTTGTTCATCCCACAAAAAAATACTCGAATCACTTAGCCAACCCTCGTAGCCGTCAAAGTCCATCTGAATAAGAAACCAATCATCTTGTTGGTTTAATACGGTATAGGTTTCGCCAAACAATAGCTGAGACACCATCTCTGCACTACTGCGAGGCTCACCTCGAAGCGGAATTTGTGATACATGACAAATTCCTTTTTTCATATTTAGATATGGAGTTTGGCCTTACGAGCCAACAGGTGCTCTTCTGTTTCTTCTCTGTCTGGATCTGGTACACAGCAATCTACTGGGCATACAGCTGCACACTGTGGCTCCTCATGAAAACCCTTGCATTCTGTACATTTATCCGGTACGATATAGTAAACCTCGTCAGAGACAGGTTGTTGTATTGCATCTACAGCAACACTCTTGCCTCCTTCTAATGTATATGTTCCGGAAACTCCCGTTCCGTCAGCTATCTTCCATTCTGCTCCTGCTTCATAAATGGCCGTGTTTGGACATTCTGGCTCGCAAGCCCCGCAGTTAATACATTCATCTGTTATGATAATTGCCATGGTGCAAAGGAAAACTATTATGCTGAAATACCCACTTTACTGAGTTGCATTTTACAGCATACTGTCCATTATTCTCACTATCTGTTGCTGGTTTAAATAACCAGCATCTCGTTTGTTGATTCTTTGCAACCACTTCGTGAAATTCTCTTTGTCTTTTTGCGTAGCATAATAGTTTAAAAAGGTAGACCACACGGCAAGGTTGTCTGGTTCCAATCGCAATGCTTTTTGCATATTAGGAAGTGCTTGTGTTAATAATCCTTTCATGATATACGCCTTGGCTAAACTATTGTGTATCAATCCATTCGTAGGATACTCATTTACAAGTATACTACCTAGAGCTATAGCTTTATTTACATCTGGTTTATTGGTATACCATT
This sequence comes from uncultured bacterium, assembly GCA_963932895.1. Classification (GTDB taxonomy): domain Bacteria; phylum Bacteroidota; class Bacteroidia; order NS11-12g; family UBA9320; genus UBA9320. The sequence goes on along the minus strand of CAWVTO010000116.1, from coordinate 537 downwards.
TCAAAAGCTCGCCTGCTATCGTTCTATTTGTATTGTCTTTCTCGTACGCTTTCTCTAAATGAAAAATGCCAAGACTTACCTTTTCTTGTTTCAAATAAGATGTACCAAGCATAAAATTTTGCCAAGGAGTAAGTGCATCTGCTTGCAAATCAAGTGCCGTAGCAGACGAATAATTATCCATAAGATAATAGTACTTGAGCCATAATTTCGGAAAATTATTTGTCTCTAAAAGCGTGCCTGCTTTCTGCAGATAAAAAGGGTTTTTATCAAATTTTTCCCAGTATTCTAAATAGGCCAATATCTCTGTCTCTATATCTGGCGACGGATTATTGACGGCATACAAGCCTACCAATTTTTGCATTTGATCTACATCTTTTTTTGCCTTTGGCACACGTATGTAATGGTCATGTACACTCACATGAGGTATATCCTCAGACCCACTTGGTGGCATATGGCAGCTTACACAATTGTTTTCTGCAGCAGCTAAAACAGGTAGAGCCTCCGTACAGCCTTTATCTTGGTGGCAGTTCTTGCAAG
>CAWVTO010000115.1:0-6615 GCA_963932895.1 uncultured bacterium | reverse complement strand
GATATTCATCCAACACATAAAATCTGGAAAATCGGTAGATGACGCGTTGCATGCCATTGACATAGACCCAAGAATAGCCGACTTTGTAAGGTTCTCATTCTCCATAATTGAAACTAATAAGGCACACATGGTAGCCTCTGCATTCACGTTTGGACGAGAGGATGTCATCCCAGATATGTTCATTGAAATATTAAAGAAATCAGATGGTCAGCATGCGTCTTATAGCAAGCTCACCTATTACCTCGCCCGCCACATAGAACTGGATGGAGATGAACACGGACCACTTTCCCTTAAAATGGTATCTGAACTGTGTGAAAATGATGATCAAAAATGGCGAGAAACGCTTGATGTAGCAAAGCAGTCATTGCAAAAGAGAATTGAATTATGGAATGCCATAAGTGAACTCATGCAAAACGCAAAACAGCTTACAGCCAACGCCTAGTATAATCTACTGACGGAGATGCTATTTCTCTATAAACCGTTTACTATCTAAAATCTAACGTACGTGAATCTGTAATTTCTACTTTACGTTTCATTTTTTTCTGTATCACGCCAAAGTGGTGTGTATCTTCTTCTGTGACGAACGTAATAGCCTCGCCAGGATTTTCTGCTCTACCTGTTCTACCAATACGGTGCACAAAGTCTTTGGGACTCCGGGGCAATTCATAATTGATAACATGGGGTAAAAAGGCAATATCGATTCCCCTGGCCAATAAGTCTGTAGACACCAACACCCTTAATTTTCCATTGGTAAATTTGGTAAGCGAATCTTTACGACTCCCTTGGCTTTTTTTACTGTGTATTGCCTTAGCATCAACACCATTTTTATTCAATTTCTCCGCTACTACGTCTGCTTGATACGTAGACGATGTGAAGACCAAGACCTGTTTCATTTCATTGCTTTTGATCAGGTGACGCAGTAGCGGACCTTTCTTCTCTAGTGATACGCCGTATGCTACTTGATTGATTAGTTCTATATCTACCGGTTTAGCTTCTACTTTTACTACCGTAGGATTGTTCAGCAATACGCGTTCTATGGCTTCTACTTCTGGGCTCAGCGTGGCAGAGAAGAGCAAGTTCTGACGTCGCTTTGGTAAAAGAGCAAAGATGCGGTCCATCTCGTCTTTGAAACCCAAGTTCAACATTTTGTCCGCCTCATCTAGAATAAGTGTACTCAAACTCTCAAAATGCATGGCATTGGACTCTTTGAGCTCCAACAATCGTCCGGGAGTAGCGACCAATATATTGAGGTGTTGCATGCCCATCATCTGTGGATTGATAGATACACCACCGTGTACTGCCATAGATTTTAACCTAAACGGCAACTCCTCCGAAAAGGAACGAAACACCTCCTCTACCTGAACGGCCAATTCTCTGGTAGGAACCAATACCAACACATTGATGTGTCTATTCTTGGTAGTCGTAAGGCGTTCAAGATTTTGTATAACGGGCAGTGCATAAGCAGCCGTTTTACCCGATCCTGTAGGAGCTATTCCCAGCACATCCTTGCCCTGCAATATAACGGGTATGGCCTGCTCCTGAATGGCAGTAGGATCGGTATAATTTTGCTTGGCTGTAGATCGGAGTATGTACGGAGCGAGTCCTAATGCTTTAAACGTCATGTGATGGCTGATATAGAATGTGGGTGCGAAGGTAGGATTTAAAACGCCTTGGTGGTTCTATGAATATCTAGCTTCATAAGCATGCCTTTTTTTTAACATTGAGGGCACAACGACTAACCAGCAATCAATGACAGATTTATCGAGATCGCTCCTCTCAAGTCAAACGAATCAACACCTCCTCTGTCAAATTAAGGCTGTAGACATTCACCTTTGAGTGCGTAGGCATCCAGCCCAGCAAAAACCGCATAAAGTCTGCAACAGCGAGTGGATACATTTGCCTCCACTCTGCTTCTATAGCTGTACTATCTGCGAGAGTACCCATACCGTACTTTAGCTCTGAAAAGTAGTAGTCGAGCAACTCCCTTTCGTACTTTCTACAATCATCCCCAGACATGCAACTCCCGAGAAGATAAGCTACATCTTTCATTCCGCAGCCACCACCTACATATTGAAAATCAACTGCAGCAACCTCTTTACTGTCCTCCGAAAAGCAGAAATTAGCCACCTTTGCATCTCCGTGTATTAGGGTTTGGTGAATGCAGTTGTTTAGCATTTCGTCTATGCGGTGTGCCTTGGCTTTGAGTTCTGGATGCTCTGTTTTATTCCATTCCTCTGGTCGTGTAGCCAGGTGCCAATAGCTTCCTATTTCCCATAAGCCTGATGGCTTATCTCCTAAATAAGTAGCATGAAAATTGGCCAACCATTGCAAACACACTTTTACTTCTGAGAGACTAAGTTCTTGTTTGCGTAGCGGAAAATTGGCGTCCAAATCTTCCAAAACAATCCACTGATTATCGCCTGCTGCATACGCACCAAGAAACTCCGGAGTACGACACATTGTATTGGTCAATTGATTAAAGTGTGTGTACCAATGTGTCTCTACTTCGTAGGATTTCGCCTTTCGTGCGTGAGATTTATCAGTATTCCACCCGCGTGGATGTGCCATTACTTCGGGTGACGAGATACATTTTACCACTACGGTATCGTGACCAGCACCTTCTAGCTTGTACCGCGAAATTGTACCATAACCACTCCACAAGGATTGAATGATTTCTACCTCTTCGCAAGCAGAAGCTTGCTCTAGGTCTACCAGATATTTCTTAAAATCGTGATGCATTGAATTGGGTTTCAAAAGTACTTCATCTCGCACATTGGTTACGGCTCATCTTTTCGGTAATTTTGTAGCCGATAATCGTTGCATCACGCTACTGCACTATAGAAATTAAAAAAAACCTTACCTGCGAATCAAAGCTAACATTACGAAGAAACTAACCGACCTGGGAACACATCTCAGTAAATTAGCTTCATAGAATAAAACAATACCTAGTTGACACCACAAAAACCCAACAGTAGCTTCATCTACACGTTCAATTACGACTACCACCACGAAGAGTTGTGTAAAATGGAGTGCCGACAAATATTTGGTGCGAAAATGACGCATAAACTTCTCTTTTCGGATCTTGTAGTGAACCCCAGTATTAGTCCGTTTATCAAAAGCAGATTGGATATCATTACTTCTTCAGACGACTACGCAACCTTCTTATCCCGTATCAAAAACCAACATATAGAGCTGCACGATTTCACGGTGGAATATCTCATCTTGGAAGGAGATACCACCAAAAAAACTGAAAGACGGGAGAAGCAAAAAGACATTGGATACTGCATAGAGGGTAGGCCCGATTTTCAGCATCCGGTTATCACCTATGCAGTGTGCTACTATGAAGGCAAGTGGTATTTTGGGGTTTTACACAAAGAGAATGCAGCATGGCACAAGCATCGACAAAAGCCTCACTCGTTCAGCAACTCCATAGGCACTATCATAGCCAAAACCTTGGTCACCGTTGCATCCAAAGGAATACCCAGCAGCAAACTGCTTGACGCCTGCTGCGGTGTAGGCACGGTAATGCTTGAGGCGTGCATCTCTGGCATACACATAGATGGCTGTGACATCAATGTGCGAGCGTATCAACACGCACTTAAAAACTTAGCACACTATGCGTATACGGCAAACCTCTATCACTCCGACATAAAAAACCTAGAACAGAAGTACGATGCGGCTATCATAGACCTACCGTACAATCTGTATAGCGTAACCAAAGAAGACATCGCCTCACATATCATTGCAGCTACAGCTGCATTATCTGACCGCTTAATCATTGTATCCATAGCCGATATAGAACCCGTGATAAACGCCGTAGGACTCCAAGTGGTAGACTATTGCACCGTAGTAAAAAGAGGAAAGTCCTTCTTTACCCGTAAGATATGGGTGTGTGAAAGCTCGCATACACAAGACCATTAACAACTACACTTTATAAGATGCACAACGATATCCTATCCCTCCATATTAAAATAGTTGTAGTAACTCGTTTATAATCCTATACTTGAACATTGGAAAAATTAATCCATAAAATAGAGAATCAGATGCCACTTAGCGAAGAAGCTAAAAAGCATCTTTTTACCATTGCAAAAGAGAGGGAAATTTCCAAAGGCTCTATGCTGATAAGAGAAGGACGAAGCGTGAATAAGACATTCTTTGTTACAGATGGTTGCTTGCGATCCTACAGCATGGATAAGAATGGGAAGGAACATACCCTTCAATTCGCCATAAAAAACTGGTGGATCAGTGATTTTATTGCCATTTACACCGGCGGACTAGCAACCCTTACCATAGAATGCTTGTCGGATTCCACGGTCATAGAATTCAACACCAAAGAACTGGACGAACTGCATACGCTCTTTCCAGAATTTGAGACCTTTCAAAGGCACAACTTAGAACGTCATGTAGTTAGCCTTCACAAAAGGATATTAAATCAAATGCAATTGACTGCTGAGGAACGATACGATCTATTCTTAGAGCAATATCCAGATATAGAGCAGCACACCCGTAATTATCACATTGCATCCTACCTGGGTATCACCCAACAAAGCCTGAGTCGTATACGCGTAGCTAAAACCAAAAAATAGCTTTCTTACCATAGGGTAATTTTATTGCACAAACTACGGGCTAAAATTGCACCATATTATATGGAGTTATTAGACAAACTAAACTGGCGGTATGCTGCTAAAGCAATGAATGGCCAGAAAGTACCGCAAGAGAAAATTGAGAACATTCTAGAAGCAATATCACTGGCTCCTACATCAAGTGGATTACAGCCTTTTGAAGTGTATGTAGTGACGAATCAAGCAGTCAAAGAGCAAATCAAACCCATTGCTTGGAATCAGTCAGTCATTACAGATTGTTCGCATTTATTGGTCTTTGCTGCTTGGGATACCTATACCGCAGACCGCATTAATAAAATGTTTGACCTCACCAATGAAGTACGTGGTTTCAAAAACGAAGGGTGGGAAAATTATCGCCAAATGCTTCTTGAAAACTATCCGCAAAAAGATGCTGAAGAGAATTTCAACCACGCAGCGAAGCAAGCATACATTGCTTTCTCACAAGGAATAACGGCAGCTGCATTTGAAGCGGTAGACAGTACGCCAATAGAAGGGTTCAACCCTGCAGCTCTAGATGAAATATTGGGTCTACGCGAAAAAGGACTACGAAGCTGTGTTATCCTTACCTTAGGATACAGAAATGCTGACAAAGACTGGTTAGCAAACCTAAAGAAGGTCAGAAAAAGCAGAGCAGATCTAGTGACAGAGATTAATTAATAAGTAAGAAACCAAACATAAAAAACAACAACATGAAAAAAATTTTAATTGGATTAGTAGGCTTCCTCATAGTAGCATGCATTGCATTATACGTTACCACCAGACCAAAACTAGAAGCAGACGGCTCGTATAGTCCGTCTACACTTGCTTTGATGCTAGCCACCGTGCAAAAAACTGATTTTGAAAACATCACCTACGAAAAATACCAAGGAAGCAGATCGAAGATATTGGTCATCTTCACGGAAAAAAAGGACTTGAAAATGCAGAATGACAAACTGTTTTCTACCGGAAATCACCCTATAGAGGCACTTCTTCCTATGTTGCACCTTAAAAATGCAGGTTTCGATTTTGAAATTGCTACTCCTACAGGAAAACCAGTTGTTTTCGAAATGTGGGCATTCCCAAAAGAAGATGAGAACGTGAAAGCGATTTATGCTGAACTCAAAAGCAGTTTTGAAAACCCAATAAGTCTAGCTGAATTCGTTGACTCTTCATTCAAGAATAGTGAATCGTATGCAGCTGTATTTGTTCCTGGCGGACACGGAGCTATGATCGGTATTCCCGAAGATAGAAACGTAGGCAAGACATTGACTTGGGCACATACCAACGATTTATTCACCATCAGTCTTTGTCACGGACCAGGGTCTTTCCTATCTACTACACTTGATGATCAGACGTTTATCTACGAAGGTTACAATATGGCAGTATTCCCAGATGCTATAGACAAGCAGACGCCAATGGTGGGATACCTACCCGGTCAAATGCGTTCTGGAGTAAGTGAAAGGCTACAAAACCTAGGAGCTACTATCGTAAATACAGCATCTGATGCTACCGTATGTGTAGACCGAAAACTAATCACAGGAGCAAGCCCACTTGCGTCTAACGAGCTAGGCAAGCTGGCTGCCAATACCTTATTGAAGGAACTGAAATAAATCATTCCTAAGTAAAATCAATGGTCAATGCAACTTTAACTGCTTTGACCATTGATAATTATTAAGCTAAGAATAGCGGCTTGGGCATTTGCCTGAGCCGCTATTTTTTGTTTTACAACACCATATCCTTTCCCTCGCCAATTCTTTCAATTTATGCATATTTTCGCCCTATACAAAGATGAACGCAACACACGGGAATACACTGCTGAATTATATCACCGATATACTGAAAAATATGCCAACTGGTTGGTTAAATCTTACCACGCACCGTCTCGATATCTATGACGAATCGCAGGCCAAAACACAGTTCATTGACCAATTTGAGCAGCTATACAAAACCAACAATACAAGTACTGCAGCCTTATCTGAGCTACCCACTGCATACGATTACATCAGACTCGGTC
>CAWVTO010000114.1:0-6647 GCA_963932895.1 uncultured bacterium | reverse complement strand
ACCGCCTCGAAGGAATATGGCACAGCGGCTCTCCTATGGGAATGATACTGAACGCCGTACGTGGTATGAATGTACTTGTACCTAGAGACATGACACGAGCTGCTGGATTTTATAACACCATCATAAAATCTGACGAACCAGCATTAATTGTGGAATGTTTGAATGGGTACCGATTAAAAGAGAAATTACCCAGTAATCTAACCACATTTACGGTGCCCGTGGGAGTACCTGAAACATTGCAGTATGGTGAAGATATAACCGTAGTTACCTACGGGAGCTGCATACGAATTGCACAAGAAGGAATTAAGCTACTCCAAGAGAGAGGGATATCTGTAGAACTTATCGATGTACAATCCTTACTTCCCTTTGATATAAATCACACCATTGTAGAATCACTGATGAAAACCAATAAAGTGGTCTTCATGGATGAAGATGTAAAAGGAGGTGCTACTGGTTTTATGATGCAGAAAGTACTCGAGGAGCAAGACGGGTATAAATACCTCGATGCTGCTCCACGGACGCTTACCTCCCAAGACCACAGACCGGCTTATGGTACAGACGGCGATTATTTCTCTAAGTCCAATGCAGAGGAACTGTTTGAATTGGTTTATGGGATGATGCACGAGTATGAACCCACTCAGTTTCCCAAATTTTAGGTACACGAAAAAATAGGCAACAAAAGTTACTTTTTTAAAGCATCTCTAATTTCTGTCAGAAGGTCTATCTCTGAAGGTCCTGCGGGTGCAGCTTCTGGCTTTGGTGCTTTCGTTTTATTGTAGGCCTTTACCACAACAAACATTACAAACCCTACGATCAATAAGTTGATAATGGCGTTAACCCATTTCCCCCACATGATTGCATTTTCTGGAGTTGTAACAGAACCATCTGCCGCTAGTATTGCTGGATCTAGCACAACCTTCAGTTGAGCAAAATCCACACCTCCAGCAAAGTGACCTACTACTGGCATAACAATATCACCTACAAATCCCTTGATTACTAAACCTAGTGCTCCAGCCATGATTACTGCAACAGCAAAGTCGATGACATTACCTGTCGTAATGAAATTTTTAAATTCTTTTAACATAATTTGAGTATATAAAATGGCCGCGAAATTATAAAACATCCATCAACAGAAGAGTCACACTAATCACATAATTGCACCGAAGCAGCTTTGCTAATTGTATACTTTCTGTTGTTAGAGAGATTTAAGCACATGACTCTGGATCGGCGATTTTCTAGTTTTTCATACGTATGAACTCCAAACGTGAACCGATCTCCAACCGTTAATTCTTCTAAATACGTTCCTTTTTTTTCATCATACTTAGAAAAGACCTTTTCTACCCGTATATTGACTCCACTACATGCTTTAGGATTAATAAGCTCGTCAGAAACAACCGCAAACATTTGCTCATCTTTCTTAAACTCATCAGCTACATCAAGCGAGGTAAATAGTTCTTTAAAATTGGCTTTCCACTCGTCTCCGTGAGGTTTTACTTTATGCCTGTACTCTAAAAATGTTTTGAGATGTGCAATCTCATGAACAAGCGTGAATAAAAATCGAAATGTATTGGTGTCGTGATTGACAGAAATACTCAATTTTGGACCATTTTGCCTAAAGTCTCCCCGTTTTGTCTTTCTCTGTTTGGTTATTTTCAGCACACACTTATGCTCCTCCAAAAAGGATAAGATGTAGTGTGCTTTATTAGTAGGTAGGTGTTTTTCTAAGTATTCGAGGATACTCATTTCCCTATTTCAAGACGGCAAGTAATGTTTCTGCAGCAGAAACTTTTTGCTCCAGTTCTACTTTAATCTCTGTACCTATAGGTACATACACATCTACTCTTGATCCGAATTTAATAAAGCCCATCTCCGCTCCTTTGGCGGCTTTGTCTCCGGGTTTAATGTACCACCTAATTCTACGGGCTACAGCTCCGGCTATTTGCCTAAAGAGCACTTCTACTCCCGCATCTGTTTTGATTACTGACGTAGTGCGTTCATTTTCTGTACTGCTTTTTGGATGCCATGCTACCAAGTACTTACCTGGGTGATATTTGAAATATGTGAAAATACCTGAAACCGGATTTCGATTGACATGTACATTAAGTGGTGACATGAAAATAGAAATCTGAATACGCTTTTCTTTGAAATATTCTGTTTCTTCAACCTCCTCTATAACAACTACTTTACCATCACAAGGGCTAACTACGCCATTTTCTGTTTTGTCTGAATAGCGTGGTGGGTTTCTAAAGAAACGAACGATCAATATGAACAAAATCAATAGCGGAACACCAACCAACGCCATAAGCCATTGAGGTGCACCAAATTCTGAAATACCGAATAATATTCCACCCAAAAGCAGGGTAGATATAAGTACTATTTTATAACCTTCTCTATGCAAATTCATTAAAAACTACCTCTTAATTTTGACGTACTTGCTACTTTGTCTATGGCTACTATGTACGCTGCAGTTCTTAGACTACACTTGTGTTTACGTGCGGCTTTGTATACACTGTCAAAAGCTTGCTTCATTATTCTATCTGCTCTACGATTTACTCGCTCTTCCGTCCAGAAATATCCAAGTCTATTCTGTACCCACTCAAAGTATGAAACCGATACTCCTCCTGCATTTGCAAGAATGTCTGGCACAACCATAACGCCGTTTTTATCCAATATAGCATCCGCATTAGAAGCAGTTGGTCCATTTGCACCTTCTACTATAAGCTTAGCTTTTATTCTGTCTGCATTCTCTTCTGTAATCTGATCTTCGAGTGCCGCTGGAACCAAAATATCAACGTCGAGTTCGAGTAGTTCATCATTGGAAATTATTTTACCTCCCTTGTATCCTTCTAGACTCTTTTCACGAGACACATAATCTATCGCCTCCTCAATATCTAGACCGTCTGGATTGTAGTATGCTCCCGAAATGTCAGAAATTGCTACAATGGTCACCCCTTGTTGTTCTATTAGCTTAGCAGAAATACTACCCACATTACCAAATCCCTGTACAGCACAAGTAGATTCGGTTGGGTTCATTTTTAATTTTGCCATTGCACTACGCGTAGACACCATGACACCGCGTCCTGTTGCTTCTACCCTACCAAGTGACCCACCCAATACTAACGGCTTACCCGTCACTACTGCAGGGGTAGCTTGTCCTGCAAGCTTTGAGTATTCGTCCATAATCCAAGCCATCGTCTGTGGATTTGTACCCATATCTGGAGCTGGAATATCTCTCTCTGGACCAAATACGTCACGCATAGCACCTGTAAATGCTCTGGTCAAACGCTCCAGTTCTCCTTGAGACATTTTGCGAGGATCACATTGAATACCCCCTTTCCCGCCGCCATAAGGAATCCCTACCACAGCACATTTCCAAGTCATCCAAGCTGCTAAAGCCTTAACCTCATCTAAATTAACACCCATAGAGTACCGAATACCCCCCTTACTTGGACCTAATTTAGAAGAGTGAACAACTCTGTATCCTTGAAAAGTTTTGATTTTACCATCATCCATAGTAACTGGAAGACTCACGATAACCGCTTTTTCTGGAGATTTTAGTGCATTGTAAGTAGACTCATCTAAGCCCAAAATCTCTGCAGCTTCATTAAATCTTTCCATCATAGACTCCAGCGGATTTAAATCATCCGTAATTGGAGCAGGCTCTTTGAACTTTAAAGTCATTGTACTAACGTTTTGTTTAATGTTTACTTGGTGGCAAATGTATTTATTCTACGCATTGGTATTTCACTGACATTTGTCTTTTTTCGTCATACTAATAACAATATGACCAAATAAGGCAACGCAGATAGATAAATGGAGTCTATTCTATCAAGTACTCCTCCGTGCCCAGGAAGAATCTTCCCACTATCTTTTATACCCAGTTTTCTTTTCATATAGGACTCTACAAAATCTCCAAATATGGCAAAAAAGATGACCACTGGTGCTAGCACGGCAGCCTGTATAGGAAGCTGGAGCCAATATGCGTTCAATACACTCATTGCCAGTACGGTAACAATAGCTCCGCCAACGGTTCCTTCTATCGTTTTGTTGGGTGACACCCTAGGAAAAACGGGTCGTTTACCAATTGCTTTTCCTACCACATAAGCCATAGAATCATACATCCAAATGGTAATCAGATAAAATAATATGTACTCCATATTGTTCTGCTCATTTTGCATAAACCAGATAGCCAAACCAATAAGCGGAAGCGATAAGTACACTGTACCCGTTATGAAATTTAATGTTTGCTCTCTCTTCAACTGAGAATAGGTAAGGTACAGGCACGCCAATTGAATAAGCAACATGACAATATATGCTGTAACACCGAGCTCTCGTGATCCTAAAAACGTAAGGTACAGCACGACTCCGGCAAAGACAGCAGGATTTATAAAAAGGTGTTGATTGGATACTTTGTTTGCTAGAACACCTAACTCATTAATGGATAGAAAAATAAGCAAGGCCATAAGCACCCCAAACGCAGGATGACCAAAAACAGTAGCTCCCACCATTAGGGAAACATATAAAGCACCAAAAATGATGCGTAAAGCTAGGTTAGACATAGAAATTATCGGTTTTAGTATCGGCGTTTTTTTGCATATAGGTAAAGATGAGAATAGCAATACTTAACAATCCTAGACTTACAGCTAAGGGAAGACTTGCCCCTTGTTCCAAGGCTTTAGTATAATCGCCATCTGTGATGAAATACAATTGACCTACAGCCAACGCATTGTTAATGAAATGTGCCGCGATAGAAGTCCATATGGATCCCGTCCAATAGGCCGCATATCCGAAGGAAACAGCTAAGAAAAACATAGGAACAAACTTAGTAAATTGAAGGTGTATCAAACTAAACAGTATAGCTGTAACAACAATGGATATGTGCATATTTTTGAAAATGCCATTAAATGCATTCATCAGAAATCCTCTAAAGAAAATTTCTTCTGCTAGTGCTGGTGCTAATGCCATAAATAAAATACTTGTAACTAAAGACATTGTGGTGTGCTCACCAATCATTGCTTCATACATTCCATTGTTTGCACCCTCTTGTGTTTGTAGCCATTCATAAAAGTCTGGCCATTGACTAAAATCAATCAATTTGTTGATATCAAGCATTAAACCCATAAGAGGTACACAGACAAAAACAAAAAGCATTGCTATCAAAAACCACTTTCCATTTTTTGGCCAACCTAAGGACAAATAGTGTTTAGGCGTTGCTTTAATAAAAATACATGCAAGAAGAGCTGCTGCGATAAGTGGCAACGAAGAACTTACAAACACAAACAACTTTAGTGACAATGGATTAGTTTTGAGATCGTTAACCAAATTGCTCAACTGAGCGGCATCTCCTACTTCTCCATAATAAAGGTAGGAGCCTATTGCTACAGCTAAGCCACCAAATAGTGCAACAGAACCCACAAAAAACACTGCTCCTAACAATAGATGGAATAAAGCTTGTAAAGTATCTGGCCGAGAATTCATGCTTTCCGTATCTTTGACGTCTTCTAACTGGTCCATTCCTTTTATTTTGGGCAAATATGGTAAAAATAGGTAACATAGAACTTGGTGATTTTCCACTACTACTTGCTCCGATGGAGGATGTAAGTGACCCTCCTTTTCGTGCGGTATGCAAAGAAAACGGAGCTGACGTGATGTATACAGAGTTTATTTCGAGCGAAGGGCTCATAAGAGACGCTGCTAAAAGCACCCAAAAACTCGACATATTTGAATATGAGCGACCTATTGGAATCCAAATATTTGGGTATGACATAGATTCTATGAAAGAAGCTACAGAAATCACTGCTTCTGCCAATCCAGATTTAATAGACATCAACTACGGTTGTCCCGTAAAAAAGGTAGCCTGCAAAGGAGCTGGTGCAGGAATACTGCAAGACATCCCAAAAATGGTGGAGATGACTTCAGAAATAGTGAAGAGTACCTCACTACCCGTCACCGTAAAAACAAGACTTGGCTGGGACGATAACACAAAGTACATAGAAGATGTAGCCGAAAGACTTCAAGACGTTGGCATAAAGGCACTTAGCATTCACGGACGTACCCGAAAGCAGATGTACAAAGGTGAAGCAGACTGGTCGCTCATTGGCAAAATAAAAGAAAACCCTCGCATCAAAATACCCATATTTGGTAATGGAGATATAGACAGTCCTGAGAAGGCTAAGCTGTATAAAGAAAAGTATAACGTAGATGGTATTATGATAGGCCGTGCGTCTATTGGCTATCCGTGGATTTTTAATGAGATAAAACACTACCTCGCTACTGGCCAAAAACTAGACCTGCCTACTATAGAACAACGAATAGATGTCTGCAAAAAACACTTTGCATTCAGTATGCAATGGAAAGGAGATGTACTCGGTATAGTTGAAATGCGTAGGCATTATAGCAATTACTTTAAGGGGGTATCTCACTTTAAGGAATACAGAACTAGACTCGTAACCACTATGGACGAAAAAGAAATCTATGCTATCTTGGATGAAGTTGCTGAGACGTTTGGAGAATACGCCTTTCAGCACTAACCACCGTTAAACTGCTTCTTCAAAAATGCCAAAACTACGGCACACAATAAGAGCATAAAAATAAAACTTCGCCAAAATCCGTATCCGTTATCATTGGAATTTTTACCCACCAAATAA
>CAWVTO010000113.1:0-6664 GCA_963932895.1 uncultured bacterium | reverse complement strand
AGAACACCTCTGCATTTGTGCTCGCAGGCGGGGTAGAAGTGACCATGGGAGCGGGAGGCCGCATCCGCTGTAGGTGGTACGCCCCACCAAAATTCTACTATGGCCAGTGGCGTTAGGTTTTGCTGGTAGGCGTAGTGCAAGAGCTTGGGTGCGGCACATTCTCCTGCTCCAGCAGGCGGTGTCTTGCCAAATATCTCGTAGGGGTTTTTGGTTTGTCCTTTGGTGTTCAGAAACCTGTAGGACTCAAAGAGTTGGTGCTGTAGCGATTGGGAGAGAGCCTTTCGTTCTTGTTGCAGAGCTAGGAGTTTGCCAGTGGTTTTACAGCCGGCTAGTTTGAGTTCACGCACCTGGTCATTTATTACTTTTAGTTTGTGCATTCCTAGATTTAGAAAGCCTTTTTCTGTGAGACTATCATACACAGGTGGCACAAAGTAGGAGTGGTGGTTTCCCCCGGCTAGTTTGCCGCTAAATCCTGCCAAAAAACCAAGTGCTCCATTCTCGGTTTGCACTACCAGTAAACCAAACATCTTTCCAATGGGTTTTAGGTTGGCTTGCTCATTTGTGGTGCCTAACCCAAAGTTGTGTTGCCACTCACGCTGTGTGCGGAGGTGCTCCTGCAGTTGGGTTGTGGCCATAGTCACAAGCTGGTGCTTCTCGTAGGTCACAGCAAACGGATCGTTGAGAGACGCGGGTAGGGGTATGCTACTGGTGTCTTGGGAGTATGGTATGAGTTTTTTCAGGAGGGTAAATCTTTAAAAATCAAACCAACTTCTTCGTCGGTTTAGTTTTAGGTCTTGGAGTGTGCTGCTTTTTACGTTTATACCAAAGCTAAACATCTGGCGACCAATAGGAAACCACTCAAAATTCATCTGCCAGCAGTGTAGATCACGGAACAGATTGATACTCGTGATAGATATTTCTTTGTTGGTGATGTTGTACCCACTGTTTACACCTATTTTCCAGTTTTCAGTGAGTTTTATATCGCCATTGAAGGTGATGCTCTGTGTGATCTTATTTTCAAGTAATACAGATCTTCCTGCTCTAAAATTGTAATTTAGATTTAGGCTCCACGGCAGATTGAAATCTACGTAGTTTTGTCTATTGTTATTGATAAATTCTAGCTCGCTGTCGTCTACGTTTTCGGCTTCTTTACGTTTGAAAGCTTCTGGATTTAGATTGGTAGAGATAGACAAGTAACTCCCTACAAAGTTGCCCAATTGATTCATCTCACTGATGGCATAGGTCTTGCGACGCGATTCTCTGGTGCCTGTGCTATCCAGTACATAGGTGTACGGATCAAAGGTTGAACCAAAGGTCATTCTAATCTTATTGAGTATAGTCGTATTGCCACTAATACGGAAGGTCGCTAGATTAAAGGAATCTGCCTGAAAATTATACCCACTAGAGATATTGAGGTTTTCTATTATTTTTATCTTTTTTACACCCCCATTGGTGGTGTCTTTGGCAGAGAGTACTTTTATCTCTAGGTTGTTACCTACACCAAAATTGAGTGATGCTTGCTTACCCAGTGTAGGTCTACCAATCACACTACGCTCAAAGATATTGTAATTTACCGTTTCGGCTCCCATGGTGTCATTGCGGTAATTCAAGGTGCGGTTGCCACTTTCTTCTCCCGTGCTAAAATCGGGATTAAAAACAGCACTAAAGTTGGGGCGTACTACATGACGTATTGCTTGTATTTTTTTGTCTTTTTTGAACGTTTTAATACCATATAGAATAGCACTAAGTCCTATGCTGGTGCGGTAGCTATATGCTCGCTCAAAGCCGCCTACTTGTTGTGTGAGAAGCGTGTCCAGGTTATCGTCGTATAATCTATTGGTCGTTTGAAAATTCCAGAACTCATTGAAACTAAAGCTGGGTGATACTGTAACCCATTTCAGAGCTTTAAAAGAGGTAGAGATAGGAATACTGTGGCTTATTCCACTGCGAAAATCATCGCCTAGATTGGAAGGCGTACTCAGGGTAGGTCTTCCGAATATCTCACCAATTCCCGATACTAGAACGCTATCTACCGTTTTTAGCTCATTTTTAAATGTACTTTGGTAGGAGACCCCCAGATTATTCAAAAAACTCTTGGCGGTAGCATTTTTACTTTTAAAATTTTTGAAAGGTATCTGACGGCTCACATTGGCTGTCATTTGCGGTAGTGTCATCGTAAGTTCACCTGTGGTTAGGTTTTGATTCATATTGCTGACCACACTTACATTTAGTTTTCTATTGAAAAAACCACGGCTCCAGTTTACTGATGAGTTGGAGTTGGTACTTATCAGATCGTCGTAGTTGGTTGTATTGTTCTTGAGGAAACTCCGCGTGACAAAGCGTACATTGGCACCAAAGGATGTGCCTGGTTTAGCCTTGCTGTCTCGGGTGAAAGTCCACTGTAGGTTGTAATCAGACTGCACTCTGTAGGTGGGGCTTTCTGGCTCGCCAAATTTGAAATTAGAATAGCGGAAAGAAAGGTTTCCTCTATAGCGGTACTTGCGGTAGTAGTTGGATCTTAGGGTTGCAGCCCAGCTACCTCTGGAGTATATATCTGCACCTACTTGCACATCAAAGTACTGACTTAAAGGGAAATAGTAGCCAAGTCCTCGCACGTTGAAACCTTGCTCTTGTGACTCACCAAAGTTAGGAAATATGATACCGTGTTTTCTTTTTTCTGGTATAGGGAAAAAACCAAATGGAACGACAAGTGGCGTATTTATATCGGCTATTACCAAGTTAGCAGGACCCGTGATTATCTGTTTGCGAGGTACTACCTTTATTTTATCTGCACTGATGTAGAAGTGTGGGTCTGGTAAATTGCACGTCGTAAACCGAGCATTTTTTACGTAGATGTTTTCTTGACTATCTCGCAGTATACGTTCACCGTGAATAAAACCGTCTTTTTCTGAGGTAAGTACACCGTAGCTTATTCCTTTCTTACTTTCAAAGTTGTACCGCATGGTATCTGCTTCGTATACTTTGCCCGCATCTTCAAAAGTGGGTCTACCTGTGTACTTTTTGGTAGTGTCGTTTATTACGCCTGTGGCAAATACATCTTTCTTGTCAAAATCTATGACGATGTACTCTGCGTTCAGTTTTATATCTTGGTAAAAAATCTTGGCGTTACCGTATAGGTAGGCTTTTTTGTTTGGTAGGTCAAGTATTATGGAGTCGTCTGCTTCGTACGCTACATTATCACTTAAGTCAGATGTATGATTAGAGACATCAAAAGCTATACTATCTGTAGGCAGTGAGTTGTACAAACTATCATCTGCAGATATTCCTACTATAGAGTCAGTAGGTAGGCTAGTGGCAATAGTAGAGTCTGCGGAAATAGCCACTTGAGAAACAGCCCAAAACGGTGTATAGAATAAAGCACAAAGCAGGAGTGCTCGTTGATACAAAACCAAGCGGTTATTAGTACTGTGACGGTATGTATAGCTACACTTGTTCAATCAAGGAGTATAGAGATATTTGTATCTCTTCTTGCAATGCAAATGAACAACATATATCCTATAAAGAGCATTTACCCCGGCATATTCTTGACGATACTAGTCTCTATTTCGATAGTAGGAACCTCGCAGCCTTTGAATGGGTTGAAATCATCGATTAAGCCAGTGGCAATAGATGTTGGGCATGGATGGAATGATTCTGACTGCCACGGGCTATCTAAAAAATACCATACCAAGTGTACTTGTAGAGACTGGTTGTCTCATAAATCCAGCAAATGAGACGTTTTTGGCAAGTGAAGCAGGTGAAAATGAATTTGCAAGCAATATATTTGAAGCGATGCAAGCAACAGTTTGAGTCAAATAAGATAAAAATAGGTTAACGATTTTTTTAAATAAAGAAAAAAAAAGAATGGCAATTTCAAAAGAAAGTAAAGTAGGTATCTTAGCAGCATTTGCTATTGCCGTACTGATTATAGGATATAATTTTATGCGTGGAGAAGATCTATTTTCAAATACCAATGAGTATTTTGGTAAATATGAGAAAATAGAAGGTCTTTTTAAATCAAACCCTGTGCTCATAAATGGGTACAAAGTAGGGAGTGTGAGCAGCGTGAACATGGATAATGCTACACTCGAACTTACTGTAGGTATATATGTATCTGAAGAGATAAAAATACCGAAAAATTCCATCATGAAAATCGTGAATAACGATATGATAGGAAGTAAAGCCGTAGAAATCATTTTTGGAGATGCAAAAGAGCTTGCGGTAAATGGCGACTTTTTTATTGCAGAACAAGATCAAGGCATAGCCCAAGCAGTGAGTGGAGTGCTAGAGCCGCTTACCAAGAGTGTGAGTTCTGTCCTTGGCAACATAGATACAGCGATAGCGGGTGCAGATTTAGAGTCTACACTCAAAGATGCATCGTTAGCGTTGCGTTCGTTCAAAGAGACTGCTGATAAGCTAAATAATTTACTCAACGGCAAGGATGTTCAGATATCTGCTATTCTTGATAATGTACAGTCTACTACAGAAGGTTTAAACGGTCTTAGCCCAAAGATAGATGGTATACTCAATGAGATAGATGCCACAAGCAAAGAGCTGAGTGCTATAGAGTTTGAGGCATTGGCTATACAAGTAAAAAACTTAGCTGGCGAACTAGAGAAAACAACCACTGCTATCAACAGTAAGGAAGGTACATTGGGTATGCTTGTAAATGATAAAGAACTCTACACCAAATTAGATGGTACTGTAGTGAAACTAAAAGCACTACTAGAAGACATTGAAAAATACCCGCGTAGATATACCGGAATTACAGAACGTCAGCGTAAAAAAGGTGACGAAGCGAAAGAAGATGGGAAGTAGAACTAAATCGTTCCCAACTCTTTTACCAATCCAGGTCCTGAATACACAAAACCGGAGTAAATTTCTATAAGGTCAGCACCTGCATCAAATTTAGATTTCCCGCTTGCCGCATCTTCTATTCCTCCTACACCTATTACGGTCATGTCCGACTTAGAGCGTATGTGCTTCACAAAAGAATTGGAAACCTCCAGCACAGGAGCACCACTAATACCACCTGTACCTAGTTGGTCTACTATTTTTTTATTGCTATGCTTAAGCAGACTTCGGTCTATGCTTGTATTCGTAGCTACCAGTCCTTCAAAAGCGATCTCGCTTTGCAGTTCTATAATCTCATCCAGTTGGGTAAAGGTGAGGTCTGGAGCAATTTTTAGGTATAGCGGCTTCCATTTGTCTTGTTTTTCTCTAATGGTGATCAAAGCACTCAGTATCTTCTTTAATTCTCCTTTGTTTTGGAGTTCACGGAGGTTCGGCGTATTCGGCGAGCTTACATTTACAATGAAAAAATCTGCCAGATCATACAAGCCTTCATAGCATTTTACATAATCATCTACTGCATTCTCATTAGGTGTATTCTTATTTTTTCCTATGTTAATGCCTATAAGCATACTACTGTCACGTTCTGTCTTTCGAAAAGCCTGCAATCTGGCTTTTAGGGCTTTGAGTCCTTCATTATTGAAACCCATTCTATTCATGAGTGCCCGGTCTTTTTTTAGCCTAAATAGGCGAGGCTTAGGATTACCTCCTTGAGGCTTTGGAGTCACTGTGCCCACTTCTATGAAACCGAAATTGAGTGTATTTAGCTCATTCAAAAACTTGCCGTCTTTATCGAATCCTGCTGCTAGCCCAACTTTATTTTTATACGTAAGACCATCTAGGACGGTTGGTTCAGCATCAAACTGAAACATACTTTGCACAAAAGACAACCGACTTACGAGTTTGAATAATCGCATAGTAGTATAGTGGGCCTTTTCGGCGGGCAATAAGAAAAATAGACTTCTGAGTAGTTTATACATTCAGGGCAAAAGTGGTTCGCAAATGGTTAAAATCAAACTTCACTATAGAAATCTTTGTTCATTTGGTAAGACAGCTTCTATTTCACGTATTTCTTGCATTTAAATCCATGTGGTGTACGGATAGATTATTGCGTGTGCTAATAGCCGCAGCCATGTCATTTGTAGTCTATATTACCGTTCAAAACTCATACCCTTACTGAGAAGGTGGTTTTTCGTCTATAGCATTCTTAAACAGAATATTTTTGAAATAAAAAAAGCTGCAACAGGATTACCCGTTGCAGCTTTTTAAGAATTTACTTATCGAAGTAACTATTTCTTAATCAGTCTACTTCTCATAGTTTGATTATTCGCTTTTATTTCAATAATGTAGACGCCTTTTGCAGCCTCTAGGTTGAATTGATACATATCTGCTGATATGTTGTTATCCGTGTAGATGATAGCACCAGTCAAATCATAAACGTTAACATCTACAACTTCCAATGACTTCAAATCAATGTTTACTAATCCAGTATTTGGGTTTGGATAGATTGATACACCTTCAAATAGTGAGCTTTCAAACACACTCGCAAGTGTGATGCTTTGGCAAACAGAAGTATCTATACAAGCAGAGTTAGTTATCTCCACTGCGTAATCATTATTCGTTGCAGCTTTAAACGAAGCATTGATTGCTCCAGCTATTTCAGAATAATTGTCAGTACAATTTAACCATTGGTAAGTAGCTCCTGTTTGTTCTGCAACTTTAAGACTTGGATCATTGTTCGTGATAGTTAAATCATTCGTAATAATCGTCAAATCAAGTGTTGCAATAGAATCACAACCCGCTGCATTAGTCA